>NZ_PNDU01000305.1:0-19484 GCF_005886635.1 Pseudoalteromonas sp. S558
CATGTTTGGCATTTATGCTGCGTTATCGCCTATTTATGGGGAATAACCACACTACATAGGCTCTGCCTTGCCTAAATACCAAACAGTCTGCTGCAAATTTAACCTCGAAAGATAAACAGGCCCTAGGACTTATTTTTAACGATTTATATAACCACTAGCTGGCCGTTGATAGCCCCGGCTTCTTTTAATGCTTCAAGAATAGCCATTAGATCACCCGGTGCTGCGCCAACTTCATTAATTGCACGCACCAAATCATCAAGGCTTACACCTGGGTTAAATACAAAGGCCCGAGAGTCATCTTGCTTAACATCAATAATACTTTGTTGCGTTACAACAGTTTCACCTTCGCTTAGCGGATTTGGTTGCGATACGTTTTGTTGCTCAGCAATAGTGACGGTTAACCCGCCATGCGTTATGGCCGCTGGCTGTAATTTCACATTTTTACCTATTACGATAGTGCCTGTACGTGAGTTAACTATAATTTTTGCCGCCATATCAGCCGGTTTAAATTCTAGATTTTCAAGCGTTGATAAATACGATACACGCTGTGATGCATCTCTTGGGGCAATTACACGAATAGAGACCGAATCAATTGCTTGAGCGCTATTTGGGCCAACCAAATCATTTATCGTTTCTTCTAGGCGTTTTGCAGTTGTAAAATCTGGACGATTTAAGTTAAAAGTAATGTAATCCCCTTGCATAAAGGGACTTTTAACAGCCCGTTCAACTGTTGCACCATTAGGAATTCGGCCCACAGTCGGAGTATTAATAACGACTTTACTGCCATCTAGACCCTGCACACCTAACCCTCCAACAATAAGACTTCCCTGCGCAATAGCGTATACATTGCCATCAACACCTTTTAAAAAAGTTTGTATTAAAGTCCCCCCGCGCAAACTACCTGCGCTACCGATAGATGAGACTGTAATATCGATTGTTTGCCCAGGTTTTCTAAATGCAGGCAATTCTGCGTGTACTGCAACAGCTGCGACATTTTTGATTTTAGGCTTTAAATTAGCGGGTAATGTAATACCAAAATTACTTAACATTCCTTTAAAGCTTTGTTGTGTGAACTGACTTTGTTCGCCAGTGCCTGGTAAACCAACCACTAAACCATAACCAACTAATTGGTTAGAGCGCACACCTTCCACCATAGAGATATCTTTAATACGTTCTGCATTTGCCGAAAATTGGCTTGCGAATAAAACGATTAAACAGAAAAATTTAAATCCATTCATATTGAATGTCCTCTAAAAAGGAAAGAGTGAGCTTGTGAAAAAGCGCGTTAGCCAACCGGCTGTTTGCGCTTCTTGCGTTTGCCCTTTACCCGAATACTGAATACGTGCATTAGCAATTCGGTTTGATTCTACGGTGTTATCTGAGGTTACATCTTGCGGGCGGACTAAACCTTCTAGACGAATAAACTCTTCACCAGTATTCAGCGTTAACCATTTTTCACCACGGATAACTAAATTTCCGTTTGGTAAAACACGCATTACGTTTACAGATATATCGCCAACCAAGCTGTTTGACTGGTTGGATTTTGAATCACCTTTAAAAGAAGAATCGCTGCCAATACCAAATTGAATGCTGTCACCGCCAATATTAACCGGTAAGCCCCCTAAGCCAACAACAGGGTCAAGGCTTGCATCGGTTTCTTTATCTGTTTCTGTTTTTGCAGCTTTTGTTGCTTGAGTCGATTCTTGTAGTTTAACTGTAATAATATCGCCAGTGCGCAGTGCTTTTCTATCTGCATACAAGTCGTTAGATACGTTTACATTAAACAACGATCCCGTTGCTACAACAGGCTCTAAATTAGGTTCTGGGTACATTGGTGCGTAGTAAGGGTCGTCTTGAACCACCTCACTATTAGGTGTTGATATACAGCCACTTAAAAGCAAAGTGCCTGCTGTAAATAGCATGATATTACGCATAAACTGCCCCTTAAACCTTATAATTGCTGATTGATATAACTCATCATTTCATCAACTGCTGAAATTACTTTTGAGTTCATTTCATAAATTCTCTGCGTTTCAATTAGGTTTACTAATTCTTCGGTTACATTGACGTTTGACGTTTCAAGTGAGCCTTGAATAATCGTACCTAAACCCTCAACACCCGGATTGCCTTGTACAGGCGCACCACTTACTGCCGTTTCGGTATATAAGTTTTGCCCTACAGGCTCTAGACCAGATGGATTGATAAAGTCACTAATCGTCAGCTGACCAATAACAACGTTTTCGGCTTGCCCTCCAACCTTTACTGACACTTCACCATCTTGAGATATAGTTATCGACTTTGCGTCATCTGGCACATTCATTTCTGGCTGAACAACATAACCCGCACCCGAGGTTACAATTCGTCCGTTACCGTCAGTTGTAAATTGTCCATTGCGCGAATAAGCAATATTGCCATCTGGTTGCAGTACTTCAAAAAAGCCAGGACCTGAAATCATCCAATCTAATGAGTTTTCAGTAGTTAGCATGTTGCCTTGTGAGAAGTTCTTTTGGTTAGCAACCACTTTCGCACCAGCGCCAAGCATTAAACCAGACGGCATTTCAGTGTCTTGCGACGAACGTCCACCTGGTTGATTAATATTTTGATAGAGTAAATCTTCAAAAATTGCGCGGCTCTTTTTATAACCAACAGTACTTGCGTTGGCTAAGTTATTTGAAATAACCGAAATATCAGTTTGTTGAGCATCAAGCCCTGTTTTACTTATCCACAATGCTGGATTCATAATAATGTCCTCACTTTAAAGCTAAACTATGCGTAATAACTGATCTTGACGTTCGTCAATTTGTTCAGCTGTTTTCATTAGTTTCACTTGTAATTCAAATTGGCGTTGATGGCTGATCATATCGACCATTTCGTGAACTGGATTCACATTCGACATCTCTAAGCTACCACTCAATACTTTTACATTGGCAGACGTCTCAACAGTTTGATCTGGCTTTGGTCTAAATAAACCATCATTGCCTTTTTCAAGCTGTGCGTTATTTGCTTCGACTACTTTAAGTCTACCTATCTCTTCTAAAAAAGTAGCGGGTGCGCCTTGCGGACGAACTTGAATTGCACCGTCTTCACTAAATGCAATTTTTTCAATTGGCACTGGTAATATAACGGGACCACCTTCGCCAATAACTTGACGACCACCGCTTGTAACTAGCATGCCTTCGGCTGTGATGTTGAGCGTACCTACTTTTGTATATGCCTCATTTCCTGATGCATCTTGCACACTAAGCCAAGCGTTATCACTCATTGCGATATCTAAGTCACGACCGGTTTGAATAATACCGCCCGATGCCATGTTTGAACCAGGACGTTCTTGCATTGAAAATACACGCGTTGGTAAACCCTCACCAAACGCTTGCATAGAACGCGCTTGTGCAAAATCGGATTTAAACCCAGTTGTATTAGCATTCGCCAAATTATTGGCTTTAAGTGCTAACCCTTGCAGGCTTTGTTTTGCACCAGACGCCGCAATGTAGACCATTTTGTCCATAACATCGACTCACATAAAAAATCTCTAATTAAGTAAATGCAAAATAGATGCCAAAGAAGTATGAAATTGAAATTGACGCGTTTTGAGGGAAATAATGGTAGTTATATCAAGCTAAAGGCAGCTATTTTGATGCAATCACCCTGTATTAAAAATAAAAATGGTGACACCACTTAAGCTAATTTTCTGTCTAATAATGATAAAAAACCGCTGTCGAAATAGATGATTTTTATATCCTATTATTCTAACTCCAGATAATAAAAAAGGCTGCAACAAGGCAGCCTAGTATTTAGTCGATAAAAATTTAAATTATCGTATCTGTAAAATGGCTTGCTGTAGTGTTGAATTCACTTCCAGCGCACGTGAATTGGCTTGGAAGTTACGTTGTGCACTAATTAAATCAACAAGCTCATTTGTTAAATTAACATTTGATTGCTCTAATGCTGATGAGTTAATTTTGCCAAATGCACCTGAATTAGCTTCACCGGCTATCGGCTCACCAGAAGTTAAACTTTTCTTCCAAGAAGTATTTCCGACTTGTTGTAGGCCTTGAGAATTAGAAAAACGAGTTAATGCGACTTGCCCTAAATAGGTAGAGTCGCCATTACTGTAAGAAGCAACAATTTTTCCATCTACGCCAATATCAATATTCGCTAATCGACCTACTGCGGCACCATCTTGATCTAATACTTTATTTTCAAAAGCCCCTGCATGCTGTGTTGGTATTTTTGAAGATGTACCAGCTTCGTCACGCCAATTTATTGTTACATCATTAGGAAAGCTTGCGCCATTACTCAAAAGTCCTGATATATTTGCACCAGTTAACGTGACTGGGTTGAATGTATTTCCTGTATTTAATGCACCATTGGTATTAAGTGGTATGCCATTAGCATCAAACTGGAATGTTGAAATTGGGTTATACGGCGCTGTAGGTTGTGCACTACCATCTGGGTTAAATGGTTGACCGTCTAATGTGGCAAAGGTTTGCCATTCGTTAGCATTACCTGTAACAGTCGAGTCTGTTTTCACAAAATACAATTGCATTGTATGTGCTTCACCTAACGAATCGTACACGTTCGTTGAGGTAGAGTGAGTAAATGACCCCGTTTGAGTTGGGTCAAATGGCGTAATTGATGGTGGCGCTTTGGTTGAGTCCAATCTAAACGATGAATACACATTTGTTGTAGCACGCGGTGAACCAGATGAGTCAGGGATCTGGATTGCTGTAGAGGTACTTAAGCTCACCGATGTTGCATCGCCACTGACTGCATCAACAGGGAAACCTTGTAAAAAATTACCCTGTGAATCAACGATAAAATTATCTTTATTTAATTTAAATGCACCAGCACGAGTAAAGGTTTGATCTTGTGAGCCAAGCTCTGAACTAAGCGCAAAGTATCCATCACCACCAATAG
Organism: Pseudoalteromonas sp. S558; assembly: GCF_005886635.1. Taxonomy (NCBI): domain Bacteria; kingdom Pseudomonadati; phylum Pseudomonadota; class Gammaproteobacteria; order Alteromonadales; family Pseudoalteromonadaceae; genus Pseudoalteromonas; species Pseudoalteromonas sp. S558. Next base: position 4,918 of record NZ_PNDU01000305.1, read on the forward strand.
CAAGGTCGAGCGAATTTTTCGTACCTAAAGTTGAACCTTGGTGAAATTGTTGAGATACCGATGTTGTTTGCACACCATCCCCAGCTTTAGTTTTACCTGAAGTAAACACTGACGATGCATAAACATCAGCAAATTCAGCGCGAGACTCTTTAAAGCCAGTGGTATTTACATTAGCAATGTTATTAGCAGTAACATCCAAATCTTTTTGTGCGGCAGCGATGCCAGTTAACGCAATATTGAAGCTCATAATTGACCTCTAAACTATTAATATTTAGCCTTAGGCTAGAAATATACTTTAAATACTTTATGCAATTTCTGCGACATCAGTCAGCTTAATCGCACCTTCTTTGGTGTTAAGAATAATGCCATTAGCACCATTAATACTTACGCTCTCAATGTTTTTATATGAGGCTATAGGCAAGCTAGTAAACTCCTCCCCCATACTCCCTTCAGCTTTTATGCTATATTCTCCCGTAGGAAGACTTTCGCCAGCTTCATTTTTTCCATCCCAGTTAAATCGTATGCCACCCGCTGCTTGAGTGCCTAACTCAATAGTTCTAACAAGTTGTCCTGACGCATCCGTAATACTGAGTTTCAAATCTTTAACAGGCCTTTCAGCTGCGATTGTGCCTTTGGCTTCACCACTGCTGTTAAGCTCTAATGTACTTGATCCGATTAATGCCTTCTTACCAACAAGGGTTGATGCCTGCAACGCCGAGTTGGAGGTCATTGAAGCTGCCAAAGACTCAAATTTTGAATTTAGATTTGAGATACCTTCAGCCATGGTAAAATTTGTCATTTGCGCAATCATTTGATCATTGTCAGCTGGCTTGCTGGGATCTTGAAACGACAACTGCTGCGTTAACAACGAGAAGAAATCTTCTTGGGTTAATGCATCACTTTTCTTTGCAGTTTCCGGCTGTGTATCCTGCCAACGCAAAGAGTCCGTATAGGATGTAGAGGTATTAATATCGTTACTCATGGTCTACCCTCATTTACCGCTGGCCCAATAGCAGTGTTTTACTTAACATTTGCTTAGCTGCATCTGCAACTTGCACGTTTGTTTCATAGGAGCGAGAGGCTGAGATCATATTCGCCATCTCCTCAACAACATTAACGTTAGGTTTATAAATATAGCCATTTTCATCCGCACTTGGATGGTTTGGGTTATATTCAATTTGTAATGGCTTGTTACTTTCAACAACGCCTAACACTTTAACGCCAACAGCCGATCCCTGCGGATTACTTACTGATGCTGACGCCTTAGTCAGCTCAGCTGCAAACACAGGTTGCCGTGCTCGGTACGTTTTGTCTTGAGAAGAACTAATCGTATTTGCATTAGAGATATTACTAGCCGTGGTATTTAAACGCACATTCTGTGCGCTCATACCTGAACCGGCTATATCAAAAACATTGTATAAACTCATAATTAGGCTCCTTGACTACCGAGTGCTTTTTTCAGACCTTTAAATTTGCCACCTAGAAACTGTAAGCTGGCCTGATACTCCATAGCATTCTGTGTATACAAGTTTCGTTCCACTTGTATATCAACAGAGTTGCCATCGCCCGTATCTGTTTGATTTGGCATACGAAATAACTCAGAATTACCGACACTACGAGTTCCACCAGCAATATGTTTAGCATTGGTTCTAACCATTGTATTGCCGCTTTGTTGGTTTGATTTTGCCGCTTTTAATGCTGTGGCAAAATCGATATCTTTTGCTTTGTATCCCGGCGTATCAGCATTTGCAATATTGGCTGCAATTACTTCTGCTCTTTTTGAACGGATTAACATCGCTTGCGGATGCAAACCTAATGCTTTATCAAAACTGATAGCCATGACCATCTCCAAAAAATTGACTTGTCTTATATAAAGCAAAAAATAAGCCATATATAAAAGCAACAAAGCTATTTTTATAAGGGGATGTATTTAAAAGAAAAATGACACTGAAAGTGTCATTTTATAGAAGGGGAAAACATTAAACTTTCTTTTGGTAAATAATTCCAGGATTACAGCGTACCATATCAAATTCATCACTCAATCCGGTCATCGACTCCGATGCGCCCAAAAATAGATAGCCTTTTGGATTGAGTGCCTGAGCAAATTGTTTAATGATTTTAGCTTTTATCTCAGGTGCAAAGTAAATCAGCACATTACGGCAAAAAATAATATCAAACTTACCCATTAACGCATAAGAATCAAGTAAGTTTAGGTGCCTAAAGCTGACTTGTTTTTTAACCGTATCATTTATTTGTGCCATGCCATTGCCGCTGTCTTTAAAAAACTTCTTGCGGCGTTCAGCTGAAAGCCCTCGTGCTAAAGCAAGGGCGTCATATTCGCCATTTTTGCACATATCCAGCATAGTATTAGAAATATCAGTGCCTATGATTTGAGCCCCCATACGTAACGCATTGGACTGTTTAGATTGATATTCAGACACAGACATCGCAATAGAATAAGGTTCTTGCCCTGAAGAGCTGGCCGCAGACCAAATTTTTAATGGCCGCTTCAAATCTTTAAATTCTGGGAACAGCTTACTTTGAAGAAGCTCAAATGGATATTGATCTCTAAACCACAATGTTTCGTTGGTTGTCATTGCATCAACGACAGCAGCACGAAGTTGACGCTCATGTGGACCAAGCGTCTTACTAACTAATTGCGATAAAGATTCTACATTGAATCGAGCCATTAACGGGGCGAGCCGACTTTTAACTAAGTACTGTTTATTTTCGCCTAAAACAATGCCGCACTGTTGCTCTAAAAACAAACGAAATTGATCGTATTCACCTTGCTGCAAATCTTTATTATTCAAGTTAATGACACCTATTCAGATTAATCACAATGAACCCATTTTTTAACTGCTGTAGCTAGTTCATCTGGGTTGAATTTCGCAATAAAATCATCTGCACCAACCTTTTCAATCATTGCTTGGTTAAAAACACCACTTAAAGAGGTATGTAAAATAACATGCAATGGAGCAAGCTTAGGATCTGCTTTTATTTCTGCGGTTAACGTATATCCATCCATTTCTGGCATTTCTACATCAGATATAAGTAGCGCAACACGTTCCGTAATATCATTTTTACAGTCAAGCTTTGCTATTTCTTTTAATCGAATGAGTGCTTCTTTACCATTTTTAGCAAGCTCTATTTGAACACCTAAAGGTTCTAGCGCTCTTTTAACTTGGTTACGTGCAACAGCAGAGTCATCAGCGATAAAAATAATTCGCTCGCCTAAATCTTTTTGCATGTCACCACTTTCTGCAATTTCAGCACTTACTTCAGTATCAACTGGGCAAATTTCATTAAGTATTTTTTCTACGTCAAGTATTTCAACAAGCTCGTTTTCTATTTCAGTTACTGCTGTTAAATATGAATAGCGCCCTGCACCTGATGGTGGAGGCATTATTTTTTCCCAATTCATATTTACGATACGCTCTACACCGCCAACTAAAAAGCCTTGAACTGTTCGGTTATATTCAGCGATTATTATAAAACTGTCTGTAATATTTTCGATTGGGCGTCCACCTACAGCCATAGACAGATCAATAACTGAGATAGTTTGACCACGAATATGAGCAACACCACGAATATAAGGATTAGACTTTGGCATACTCGTTAGTGGAGGACATTGAAGCACTTCTCTCACTTTAAATACGTTAATACCAAAACGCTGCCTACCCCTGAGCTTAAATAATAGTAATTCTAGGCGGTTCTGCCCAACCAACTGAGTGCGCTGGTTTACTGAGTCTAAAATGCCTGCCATTCAAATCTCCTAAAGAAAACAAGTATTACGGAATGATAATTGCTTTCTGTTTATAAAGCTTACATAACATCACGGGAGCGTCTTTTTTTTGACGCAAAATATTTATACCCTGTTTGAAACCATAAGCATAGTCGAAACATTATGAGTTTGTTAAAAAAAATCAGAAGATACAGTGTTTTTTATTTTGTTGCTAGCCTCAGTTTAGTATTCTCTGTACAAGCCAAAGTCTTTGATAAAGATTTACTGCAGGAGATGGCTATATCTTATGTTGCAGCTCAAATTAATATTTCAAACGATACGCAGCTAGACTTAAGTGCTTTACCACTGGATAGTCGCATACCAGATCGTACCTGTAACACGGAGCCTGAGCTTTTAATTCCTAGCGATCCGCCCTTTAATCGCCAAGTTACACTACAGATAAAATGTAACGATGCGCAAAGCTGGGCACAATATGTACACGTTAGAATAGTCGAAATGGCACCAGTTGTGGTAACGAGCACAAATTTAGCGCGAGGTGAAATTATAACAAGCTCTCACCTCACCATTGAGATGAAACCCACGCATTTTATAAGAGCGCAATACTTAGATGATCTAAAAGTACTTATTGGCAGTCGCAGTAAGCGAAATATAAGAAGCGGCACGCCCGTATTATTGAATCAAATATGTATGGTCTGTAAAGGCGACCCTGTCACTATTTATGCTAATATTAAAGGACTTAGAGTAAAAACCTCAGGTATTGCTTTAGAAGATGGAATACTTGGCGAGCAAATAAATGTTAAGAACAAAAAAACAGGTAAAGTTTTAAATGCACGAGTAGATGGTGTAGAGTCCGTACAAGTGAATATTTAATATAAATTTATACTAAAGTATCCTATGGATATGCCGATAACTTAGCATAGTTGGGTAATATACAGGTTTATTATTATGGTCAATCAAGTTAATAAAGGTAATCAACAAGCAAGTGTTTTAACTAACACTAAACAGCAAAAAGTTGATTTACAAAGAGATAATACAAATACACAAGTGGCTCAGTCTGCTTCACCTAAAGCTGCAAGCGACTCGGTAAGCATAACACCACAAGCTCAACAATTAAAAACACTTCAAGACAAAGCGCAACAGTCGACTGGTTTTGATAGTGACAAAGTGGCTGAGTTGAAAAAAGCAATCACTGAAGGTAAGTACCAAATTGATAACGAAAAGCTTGCTAAAAATTTAGCTGATTTTGAGTTTGACGTGTATGGCTGATCATAACGGTTTAATTACAATTAAGCTTAATGAACAAGTTGATTGCTTGGATTCTTTACATGACTTATTGAACGAAGAACTTAATTCGATAGCATCGCGACGTGGTGAAGGTTTAAAAGAAATTGCCCAACAAAAAATGTCTTTTTTAACTAAGCTAAGCTCTCTCGATAAAGAATTAAATACACTAATAGCAAGTAATGATGAGCAATCATCAAATGTTAAAGATTTAATTACACTCATACGCAAAAAACTTGAGCAATGCCAAAAGCAAAATGATGTAAACGCGCATGCTGCACATCAAGCCCAACTTAGCGTAAAACAATTAAAAGAAATTTTGATTGGTGCCCCCTCTTCTATGACCTATGACCAAGGTGGTAGCGTAATTAATACTGATAATAAGTTAGTGCATAACTTAAAAGCGTAAAATTAAACCTGTAAGCGCCCTACTGATATTATTAGTGGGGCTTTTTTATGCTCGATTGGGGCGTGATGATCTTTCAAGGTTAAAGTTTTTATTATTCTAAATAAAAATTTTAACGACATTATAGGGTAATTTAATTAATTAAATCGTTCAAATACCTATGTCGATTACTATAAGTGTTATTCGCGGCGTGATATTTGTAGCCTAAAAAAGCAGATAAAATTTGAACAAAGCTGCTGACGCTCCATTCGACACCCCAGTAAACAACATGAGTAACCCTTCTAAGATGAAACCCGAGGGCTGCACATGTTTGGCATCTATGCTTCCTTGTCAATCACTTGCGAGGGACAACCACACTGCACTACACCGACTCTACCTTGCATAAATACCAAATAACCTGCTGCAAAATCAACCACAAAAGTTCAACAACCCCTAGTAATAAGTCACTTTTTTAACTTCACGTGGTTTAATTTCACCTATGTATAAATCGTGTACGCGTTTCATATTAAGCTCAAGCTCTGTTATATATGTATCGTTTACTGCATAGGTTTTTATGATTTGTGCACCTTTAATAATGCCATGTACCTTACTTTGTAAGTAATCATCTTTTGCTATTGAGCCTTCAACCGTGGTGCCTGCGGTAATTTGTTGTCCGTAAACTTGCTCTGTTAACTCTCGGTAAGCCTCTAATTTTGAGGCTTTAATAGCCATCAATTGCTTTTGTGAGCTATTACTTCCCTGTTGCAAGCTAATGGGTGCGTACCCTACTGCTTTTAAAGTTGGGTAATTATTTGGCTCTACATATTTATATTCAACATGTTTATCAAAAACGCTACTGCAACCACTTAAGGTTAAACAGCAAAGTGTAATAAGTAATGTAATTACGCGCATAGTACCTAGCCCTTAAATATTAATTAACCTAACTTATGCACGTTTAATGCCATTTATAGTGTTGTTTTAGGCTTTGACATAATATTGGTACAGTCCTTGCTCTAACCAATACACTAGCTAAAGTTTAATGGGAGTAAGAGTATGAAATCGTTTTTATCGTTAGCATTTGCGGGGTTAAGCGCAACGGCATTATTAACGTTTTCGCCTTTTACAAAAGCACAATGGTATGAATCGACCGGCCACGCACAAGTTCAAAACGGCGATGTGAGTGCAGCTAAATCTGCAGCAATAAAAGATGCAATTACACAAGCATTAGTCTTCTCTGGCGCAAGAGTCAGTTCAGTACAAACCTTAGTAGATGGCGTATTGATGCAAGATCAGCTAAAAATAAGTAGCCACGGCGAAATACAAAAAATTGAACTTGTTAGCGAAAATCAATACAGCAATAAATTTGCAATTACACTACGTCTCGATATTTTTTCTCAAACAGAGCACTGCCCACAAAGCAGTTTTAATAAATTTTTAGCCGTAACACAAAGTCAGCTTAATCATCGCGAGCAAGCTAGACTGGGTCAAATATTTGACATAAATAAAGCCGTTAGCAAAAATATTTTTACCTCATTACAAAAGTCAAAAATGAGCGCAGTACCTGTAGCCTATTACAAGAATGCGATTAAAGTTGATAAATACTTTTCTCAGCAGCATGACTACTCAAACGCGCAACTAGAAGAAATCGCTTCTCGCAGTAATGCACAATACGTTCTACTTAGCCAAATAACTAACTTATCAGCTAGCGACAAATTAAATAGCGATTACGCATTTTGGCAAGACGAAAGCTATCAACGTAGTTACAGCATTGAACTTGTCCTGTTTGACGGCACTACCTACGAACAACTTTGGCAAAACAGCTACCATAGCCAAGCGGTATGGCCATTTAAAAAAACAGCCATAGTAGATGTTAATAGTGATAAATTTTGGCAGTCGGCTTATGGACAAAATATTAATAATATAAACCAATCTATAAGCTACGATATTCAAGCTGCTATGGCATGTCTACCTACACAAGGTAAAATAATGCATATGGAAAACGGTAAAGTCGTTATTAATTTAGGCAAGGCGCATGGTCTAAAAAAAGGCCAAATGCTAAGCATTGCACATCATAATTATTTAACTGATGCTGCAGGTAATATTATGCCGCATACGGTGACTACTCTTAATACAATTCGCGTAGAGCAGCTGTATCAACAAACCGCTATTGCGGTCAGTATTGATGATAAACCGCTGCCAGGCGTGCAAATTAACGATGTAGTAGAAATAATCAGCCAAGACCTTTAAATATTTTAATTAATTTTTTTAGTCAATTTAGCTTTTAAATTAGGGTGAGCCGACAGCCACTCACCCAATTGTTCAACGCCCGATAAATGCGGATAATGTTTTCTACATGCAAACACCACATTCCGCTGCTGATTAGGAAATATAGGTAAATAATCAATTCCTATACGTTCAGTGCACGCCAACTTTGGAACAAATGTAATACCGTCATCCATAGCCACCAGCGCAAGTAAAGTCTCTAAACTATTCCCCTGATACTGATTAGATACGTCAACACCGGCAGAAAAACAAAACTTTTGGGCTTGATCTTTAAAGCAATGACCATCACTTAACATTAACAGGCTGCAATCTTGTAAGTCACTGAGTGATACTTTTTTATGCTTTGATAACGTATTGTCGTGCGAGACAGCAACCAAAAAGTCTTCTTTGTATAAATTAACAGTATGGTAATTTTTAAGCTCTGGCACATCGGCTAAAATTGCAAAATCGAGCTGACCACTATTAAGGGCCTCTAGAATAGTGGCCGTTTGCATTTCAATAAACGAAAACTGGCTATCAATAAACGCCGCTTTCATCGATGTTAATAACGCAGGTAATAAATAAGGCGCAATGGTAGGAATAATACCTATGGTCAACTTGCCTTGCAGTGGCTCGTTAGACGTAGCGGCAAGTTCTTTGAGTATTTGCGTTTGCTCTAAAATAATCTCTATTTGTGTCAATAAACGAGCGCCTTTTACTGTTAAGGTAACCTGCTTAGTTGAACGGTCAAACAAAGTAACGCCAAGCTCATTTTCGAGTTTTTTTACTTGACCACTTAATGTAGGCTGACTTACAAAACAGGCGTCAGCAGCTTTGCGAAAATGCTTATAGTGCGCTATTGCTTTTACGTATTCAAAATCTTTTAAGTTCATATTCAGCTCTAACTGATAGTTTATAACTATCAGTTTAATACAAACAAACGATTGGAACTATATTTAATTGTTCGCCATAATGGCTATCAACAAATCAAGAGGAACAAAAACTATGTTAAACAATATTGAAGGCCAAACAATCCCGAGCGTTACATTTGCAACTCGTCAAAATGACGAATGGAAATCAGTAACAACTGATGACATTTTTAAAGGTAAAACCGTTGTCGTGTTTTCACTACCAGGTGCATTTACACCAACATGTTCATCAACTCATTTACCACGTTACAACGAATTAGCGGGTGTACTTAAGCAAAATGGCGTTGACGAAATAGTATGTTTATCAGTAAACGATACCTTCGTAATGAATGCATGGGCTGAGCATCAAGAAGCGCAAAACATTACTTTATTACCAGACGGCAACGGCGAATTTACTGACGGCATGGGTATGTTAGTAGACAAGAACGACCTAGGCTTTGGTAAGCGCAGCTGGAGATACTCTATGCTAGTTAAAGATGGTGTGATTGACAAAATGTTCATCGAACCAGATTTACCAGGCGACCCGTTTGAAGTATCTGACGCTGATACAATGCTTGACTACATTAACCCTAAGCAAGCTAAACCTGAGCCTGTAAGCATATTTACTAAACCTGGCTGTCCATTCTGTAAAAAAGCGAAAGCGCTACTAACAGAAAAAGGCTTCGCATACGAAGAGATCACGATGGGCTCTGGCGCATCACTAACAAGTCTTAAAGCAATATCTGGTCGTGAGACTGTTCCACAAATATTTATTGGTGGTAAGCACATTGGCGGTTCAGACGATTTAGAAAAATACTTTGCTTAATTAAGTAAAAATTAACAGGGGCTTTAAAGCCTCTGTTTATTAAAGGAAAACGCTATGAAAGAATTGCAAACCGATGTTGTTGTTATAGGTGCTGGTACTGCTGGTTTAAGTGCTTATCGTAATGCTAAACAGTTTACACAAAACGTATTAATGATTGAATCAGGCCCTTACGGCACAACATGCGCCCGTGTTGGTTGTATGCCAAGCAAATTATTGATTGCCGCAGCGGAAGCCGCTCATTCAATTGAAATGGCCCCTGCATTTGGTGTACATAGCTCAAAACCTATCATTGACGGTAAGGCAGTTATGGCACGCGTTAAAAGTGAACGCGATCGCTTTGCAGGATTTGTAGTGGAAGCTGTAGATGAATTACCCGATGATGATAAAATTCGTGGTTACGCACAATTTTTAGACGCTAATCGCGTACAAATAGACGACCACACAATTATTACCGCTAAGCGCTTTGTAATAGCAACGGGCTCTCGCCCTTCATACCCTGGCGTATTTAATAATTTTGGCGACAAACTGGTTATAAACGACGACGTATTTGATTGGGATGACCTACCAAAATCAGTTGCTGTATTTGGCCCAGGTGTTATAGGTCTTGAAATTGGCCAAGCACTTAGCCGACTAGGCGTAAATGTAAAACTATTTGGTGTAGGCGGCGCAATTGGCCCACTTACCGACCCCGTAGTAAGAGATTACGCAAACACAGTTTTTGCTCAAGAATTTTTTGTAGATACCGACTCAAACGTGTCTGACATGATGCAAGTTGGCGACAAAGCACAGCTAACTTACACCGACAAACAAGGTGAAAAACACACCGAACAGTTTGACTACGTACTTGCAGCCACAGGCCGAGTACCTAACGTAGACAAGCTTGGACTTGAAAACACCGGCATTGAGCTTGATGATCGCGGCGTGCCCATTGCCGATGCACGCACTATGCAATGTGGCGACTCAAACATATTTATAGCGGGTGACGCTAGCAACATGATCCCACTGCTACATGAAGCATCGGATCAAGGTACTATTGCAGGACAAAATGCAGGGCGCTTTCCAGATGTACGAATAGGCTTGCGTAGAGCTCAAATTGCAGCGGTATTTAGCGATCCACAAATAGCAATGGTAGGCGAAAGCTACAAAAATATCACCGACCGTTTAGGTGAATGTGGTTGTTTTGAAGTAGGTGAAGTCAGCTTTGAAAACCAAGGCCGTAGCCGAGTAATGCTTAAAAATAAAGGCCACATGCGTGTTTACGCAGAGCAAGGCACTGGTTTATTTTTAGGTGCTGAGTTTATTGGCCCACAAGCAGAGCACATAGCACATTTACTAGCATGGGCCGTTCAAAATAAAATGACCGTACCACAAATGCTCGATATGCCATACTACCACCCTGTTATCGAAGAAGGGTTACGCACCGCACTGCGCGACCTAAACGCCAAACTTAAATTTGGCCCTGATATTATTAACCACTGTATGGAATGTGGCCCTGGCGCATAAACCATTTACCACATAGACACGCTCTAACAAAAGCCAAAGTATTTACTTTGGCTTTTTGTGTGTTTTTTTTAAGCAGATCTCTCAAAAAAAATATTAGCTGTTACACTCAATTGATATCTCAATTAAAAAAATGGAACAGCCATGCCCAATAATAAATTTAGACTAGTCACTCGCAGCGATTTTGATGGCATAGTATGCGCCGTACTGCTCAAAGACTTAGACCTAATAGACGACATTGTATTTGTTCACCCAAAAGACATGCAAGATGGGAAAATAGATATTACCGAAAACGATATCACCACTAACCTCCCCTACGTTGCAGGCTGCCACATTGCATTTGATCATCACCTAAGCGAAACCGTTCGTAACTCAAGCGACATTAAAAACCATATTATCGACCCACTCGCCCCATCGGCTGCTCGTGTTGTGTATGACTACTATGGCGGCGTAGAAAAGTTTCCAACTATTTCCACAGAAATGATGGAAGCGGTAGACAAAGGTGATGCAGCTCAGTTTTCAAAAGACGAAATATTAAACCCAACAGATTGGGTATTAATGAACTTTATTATGGATGCACGCACTGGCCTTGGTCGTTTTCGCGAGTTTAAAATTTCAAACTACCAATTAATGATGAAACTCATTGACGCCTGCAAAGATCAAAGCATTGAGAAAATACTACAAATGGAAGACGTAGCCGAACGCGTTGCTTTGTATAACGAACATAATCAACAGGCAAAAGAACAAATAAGCCGCTGCGCTGCAGTCCATAACAATTTAGTAGTGCTTGATTTAACTAAAGAAGAAACTATTTATGCCACCAACCGCTTTGTAATTTATGCCATGTACCCTAACTGCAATATCTCGATTCATAAAATGTGGGGGCTTAAAAAGCAAAATATTGTGTACGCGATTGGTAAATCAATCACTAACCGCAGTTCAAACACCAATGTTGGCGAACTGTGCCTTAAATACAATGGTGGCGGGCATTTAAATGCAGGTACTTGCCAAGTAGAAACAAACCAAGCCAAAACGGTATTAAGTGAATTAATTAATACAATTACAAGTGATGGTTAGTCAATAACACCATAATAGCTGGGGCGTGTTCTGGCTATTATGTAAAACATAGACCTCGCAAAACACCTCATATATTTATAGAATAATAACCCACTTAAAAGGAGTTATTATTTTGATGAACAATATAGAAAACTTTGAACAAACCCTATATTTAGATGCGAAAGCAGGATTCACTAAAATTGTACACGATCACGGTCACGATCTTTATGTACTCGGGTTTTATCACACTGGAAGCTACAGCCTGCTGCCAATGTTTAATACTTTATCCGATTTAAAAGAAGTCTTTGAAGAAGAATACGATAACGAAGAGGATGACTTTTTATTGGCAAAATGGAATCCGGATGACTTTCCTTCACTTGAAACCTACTCTGAATACTTTACCAGCACTGAAGAAGCTTGCTATGAACTCAATGATACAGATTTCAGTGTAACTGATGAACAATCACAACAGCACTGGCAACAATGGTTACAAGCATTAGAACGCGTGTTAATTCGTCTCGACACCGAAGGCGTGTTTACAAACGGCATTAATCGTAACAAAGTCACCTTAGCAATACTTGCATATGATGAAACCGAAGCCGTTCAATTTGAAAGAATCAAGCGCATTAATCCGCCCGCTGTTTTAGAAAGTGTTAAAACAGATTTTGAGACAATGATTGCCAGCCGCAATAAAGTAGAGCAATTAGTAATGGCAGAATTTGAGAATATGTAACAAGAGCGATAATTTTTATTAAAAATACCGCTTTGCTTTTTCACATGTAGCCCCTGATATTGGGATTGATAATTTACTCGCTTTATCAGGGCATAGCTTCATTAAAAGATTGACTGCAAAGCGCTCGCACCTTGGCAAAGTATACAGTTCATACTCTTGAGTAACACCAAGCGCAGATTGATAACTTAGCTGATCAAAGTATTCATTAGCACCTAAAGCAACAACTTTCTTTTTTGACTCTTCAGATGAGTGATAAATTTTATTTAGTATATCATTAGTAAAATCGACAACAGTGTTACTCTCAAATAAATTATTTTTCAAGGAGCAAACATTAAGATAAGGAGTCGCTTTGCCCACATCAAAATATACATCCCCCCCAACTGCAGACTGACTAAAAAGTATGATACCCATAGTACAAAGAGGCTTAACTAGTCGCACCTCTTATCTCTCCATATTTTAAGCAAACCATGTATGTTGCTCCAAAAAACAACAAACAAAACTATAAATAAGCTAACACTTGCCGATTCCGTTATAGCCCAGACTATAGTGACTGTAAGTGAGGTTAATAATACTGAAAAAACAAATGCAATTTGTACAATGTTTGTAGCTAAGTTTTCATCTGTTTTCTTCAGAATTATTTCACGTCGAGCATAATAATGTATACCAAGTAAGCAGATCAAAATAATGGCACATTGTAAAATCATCTTAAAGATCATCCAGCTTAATTAATCCTCTTAAAATAAGCTCGTTTTTCGCAGCAGCTTCATTTTTGCTTGAACAATAATATAAGAACGTAGAAAGAACTGTAATATAAGCTGTTGCGTACGAACTACCAACAAGTACTCTTGGGTTTTGTGTAAACTTTTTAGCAATTGATGCGCCAATGTTAGCTTTTGAAGCTTTTACAGCCATATCTTTAGCTGTACCTTTAATACCAACTTCTTTTATTTGTATAAGACCCTCGATAAGTGCTGTAGTACTAGAACCTACAACCATAATACCAAGTGATTTCGATGCGTTTGCCAACGTTTTATTTGTTTCAAAAAAAGATCTTAATTCGTTGTCTGTTAAGCTCCAACTAAACCACTTTGGTTTAAACGCAAGCTGAGCCACCAGACCATAAAGATAAGCTCTTGCGGGCCCACTTTTAATTGCTAGTACAGCCTCATTAACTTGTGACTGTTTGTAACGGCTTAACTGCCTGTAAGCAACTAGGCCAGTTAATATAGGTAATATACCGTCTTCATTTCTAATCTCTTTTTCAATTTTTTTTAGCGTCTAAAATGTTAATTAAAAAACCAATCGGATCTGATTTATATTGTTCTGTTACATGAAAAAACATGATTAAACAGGACAGCCACTCTAGTTGTACAAATAGTATTGTGTCATTAAATTTACTTTTTTGACCAAGAATTCACCTCTTTTTGTATTATTATTCACAAAGCACACATTAAATAAGTCATTATCACTCTTAAACCTAAATTACGCGCATGAAAATGACTGCATAATTGCAGTTTTAACTTTTATTGAATGGTTTTTAATTTATGCCAGTAGCTTTTCGCAGTTGCTAATATTTGTTCGCCGTTTACGCTTTAAGTTTTCACAGTAACTTGATTGTGAAGTGGGTCTCCCTACTGCACCATGAAATACGCGCGTAAATTGTGTGGTGAGTTTTAACCAGTTTTCAGGGGAAACATTAACCCTTTCGAGTAAGGGTAAGTGTGTACTTTTAATATACCCGCGTTTATCTTCTCGTATACAACGCCCTGTTAATTCAACAAGTTCAAGGTACGATTTAAGCTCAAACGGGAGTCCTTTTGGCATTATTTGACGTGGCATGCCTGCAAAGCGGAGCAGTTGTTTTGGTTGCT
>NZ_PNDU01000306.1:0-469 GCF_005886635.1 Pseudoalteromonas sp. S558
GAGGTAAGCCCCGGTACAGCTTCCGCGCAGACCGACTCGACCAGCGAGCTATTACGCTTTCTTTAAAGGATGGCGGCTTCTTAGCCAACCTCCTGGCTGTCTGGGCCTTTCCACATCGTTTCCCACTTAACTATGACTTTGGGACCTTAGCTGGCGGTCTGGGTTGTTTCCCTCTTCACGACGGACGTTAGCACCCGCCGTGTGTCTCACGGATATTACTTTACGGTATTCGGAGTTTGCAAAGGGTTGGTAAGTCGGGATGACCCCCTAGCCTTAACAGTGCTCTACCCCCGTAAGTATTCGTCCGAGGCTCTACCTAAATAGATTTCGGGGAGAACCAGCTATCTCCCGGTTTGATTAGCCTTTCACTCCTAGCCACAGGTCATCCCCTAACTTTTCAACGTAAGTGGGTTAGTTCCTCCAGTTGATATTACTCAACCTTCAACCTGCCCATGTCATCATCTCCGGT
>NZ_PNDU01000307.1:0-448 GCF_005886635.1 Pseudoalteromonas sp. S558
GCAGGAAAGAAAGTAGCAGCCATTGATTTATCGAATAAAACGATAAGAACGTCTTATGCATTGCAAAAGCATGATAAAGAATACCAGCCACATTTACTTGCGGCTTAAAATTTGTCAATAAGAGCGCTTAAAATAGGTAAGACCAACCTTCAATAGACTGTTAGGGCCTGAAGTTTCATAAACTGCTCAACAGAAAAGTCATGAAGGTGCGAATACATAAGAGGCCAGAGGTAGCCCCTCAATTTGAGCCCGTATATAAGCTAGCATCTAAATTTATTTTAACTTTTTCTTTTTGACATTTACGGAGAGTCCATATAAGGCCCTAATATAAAGCGACGTTTTTAGTGTAGATCGAAATAAAATTTTTGCAGGAATGTGCTAGGTTATATTTTCAAAACAGAAGATATCAAGTCTTTCATCAGACAACTAAGAAGTAATGCAAGGCTTT
>NZ_PNDU01000308.1:0-6370 GCF_005886635.1 Pseudoalteromonas sp. S558
CATGTTTGGCATTTATGCTGTGTTATCGCCTATTTATGGGGAATAACCACACTACATAGGCTCTGCCTTGCCTAAATACCAAACAGTCTGCTGCAAATTCAACCTCGAAAGATAAACAGGCCCTAATCACCTTTTCGACACCCATACAGGTTTAGCCGTTGAGTTTAGAACACATTCTTTTAATCAAGCTTCTAGAAATGCTATAAAAAGGCTTGGCGCAAAGCAAGATGGCATTCTTCGAAATCATCAAATTTTAAAAGATGGAAGCATAAGGGACACGGTTATTTACTCAATAATTAACACTGAGTGGCCAGCGGTTAAAAGTGATTTGCAAAACAAGGTCTATTCATAAATTAGTGAAGCTGGAAGTAACGCCAATTGCTCAGTGCATTGCTCACCCTCCTGCATCCATGCAGTCGACTATGAATAATTTTTAATGCAGTAGAATGATCATGTTTTTAATAACATTGGCATAACAGGACATTTTAAAATCTCAAATACAGTCCTATCTGCTAAGAGCGAACTAAGCTTGCAGCTTATTTATCTTAACTTTAATTAAATCAGAATATGAAGCATAGAATTAAAACGACTAAAGCATTGTTTGGTGTAAAACTATTACATAATCATAATGGCTAAAGTTTAAAATAGCCGATAAAAGTAACAAAGAATAATACTGAAATGAATGACTAAGATTGTTTAGCTGTAAAATCCACTTAAACGCGTTAATATTTCTCCAACTTAAATAAAAACCCACTAAACATACCGTTATACCCCACTACAAACAGAGGAAAGAATTGAACCAAAATAGGAACCAAGTTATGGTCTGTAAAATCAAAAGTAAATCGCTGATTTTAGTCGTTATCTAAACTTATTTTAAGCTATTAATATAATTCACTTAAAACATAGTAGCAGATGCTTCTGCTTTACTAACGCTACACCCACTATTTTATTTATTACGTAAGGTCTTATTAATGTCTCAGTACAAAACAAACTGTCTTTGTGGGGCGGTACAAATAACTGCTGAGGAAATTAATCCTAAGTTTACGGTGTGTCATTGCCAATCCTGTAGGACTTGGGGTGGGGCCCCATTTTTTGCTGTAAAATGCGGGACTAAAGTCAAAATCGAAGGAATGGATAAAGTTAAAATGTACGAATCTTCATCGTGGGCGTCTCGTGGTTTCTGTATTGAATGCGGCACTCATTTGTTTTATAAGTTCAAAGCAACAGGCGAATATAACATGCCAGTAGGTATGTTCTCTAATTTGAAAGGCTTAGAAATGGATATGCAGTATTTTAGTGACATGCGACCAAATTATTATTGTTTTTCAAATGAAACTAAAGAAATGACCACTGCTGAGATAATGGCTTACTTTGCTGCTAAAATATAATAAAGCATTTAACGTATATAATTACAGCTTACAAATTTCTAATTGATTCGTTTACTACAAAATTCCTAATGAGGTTTACTTTTTTATTATAAGTGGGATAACGCTCTAACAGTAAAGTGAGGTGCGTCATCATTATTTTTTATATAATTATTAGAGAGTGAATACACCAAAATGCAGATATGCAAAATATCATCTGAACAAACAATGTTACTACGCCAACGTGTATTGTGGCCCAACGAAACAACTGAGTTTTGTCGTGTAGACGGTGATGAAGATGCGAGCCATTTTGGTGCTTTTATAAACGACAATTTAGTGTGTGTTGCCTCTGTTTACTTGACGCAGGGTAAAGCACGCTTACGTAAATTTGCAACCGACACGGATTATCAAAACCAAGGTGTTGGTTCTAAAATGTTGAGCCATATTATCCAGTCATTAAAAAGTACAGAAGCTAACCTTTTTTGGTGTGACGCGAGAGAATCAGCCTTAGATTTTTATAGACGTTTTGGTATGACTCCGTACGGAGTACGTTTTTATAAGCAGGACATTCCATATTTTAAAATGAAGCTTACTTTATAGCGAACTGTAATAAGCAATTAGTTACGGTGCTAACGGGCTAAATGAAAGTCTAGCAAAGGCTTCGTATCGGCTAACTGTAGTGTGGTAGTAATTTGGGCACCCAGCCTATTCACAGTTTTCTTTCTTTGTTTTGCAATTACATTGAAATGTTCTTTGGCAAAGGAACGTCATGACATAGTTTAATACTCGTCGAATCCATATATTTAATACCTATAGGCTTTTATTATTTTTAGGAGAGATTACATTAGTATTTTTGAAATAATAGTGATTTTGCATATGAAAATTAATATGAGCTCAATATAACTGTAAGGTTGTTGAAGGGCTTTAAAGATTCACTTTTTCAAAATTAGCGATAAATAATTAATTTTTCAGGTTACGATTATTTGCTCTATACTCAATGTATTATACTTTTAGGTTGCAGATAAATGTACAAAAGGAATGTTTTTTTAAGTATTGCAAAAAGCAATAAACTGGTACTTTTTACTGTGATGCTTTTTTTACTCATTGCACTTCCTTCTCTTTTTGTCTTTGATCAAAAAATTAGAGGCGATATATATCGCGCGTCTTATATTGAACTAAAACGAGAGCTTGAAAATAAAACCGTCGCAATAAAAAAACACTTTCAAGATAGCGTAACGGCCATTCGTTTCTTAGACGCAACACCACCAATTAAAGGAATTACGCGCGCGACTGAAAATAATCGTGTAGATCCACTACTTGGTACACCAATGGCTATATGGCAAGAGCGTTTAGCTAGTATTTTTTCAGGTTTTATGCGAACAGATGAGAGTATTCTTCAAGCTCGTTATATAGCGCTTGCTGAAGGAGGGCAAGAGATAGTTAGAGTTGATCGAAATTATCAAAGCGAAATTAAGCGGGTACAAGGCTCTCAGTTACAAAAAAAAGGACAACGTGATTACATTATAAAAGCCAGTATGCTGGATGAGAATACCGTTTATATTTCACCCATTAATTACAATCGTGAAAATGGAGATATTCAAAAACCTTATGTATCAACCTTCCGTGTTGCTAAACCAGTGTTTGATAAGGATAAGCAAGTCTTTGCAGTGCTTGTGACAAACTACTTTGCGGATCAACTATTTAAAAGCTTAGAGTTTGAATTACCTAAAAATACAGCCATTTATTTAATGAATAGTGAAGACGAGTTTTTATTTCATCCAAACCCTGATTTAAACTTTGGTTTTGAGTTTAACAGAGGTAAAACTTGGAGTGATGAGTTTAAAAATACACAAAGTATGACATTAGAAGGCGCAATACCATTAAATAATTTACCCAAAAAGTATTTTATTAAAAAACGTATTTACTTTGATGGCAATATTGCAATGCTGCCATTGGAGTTAGCTGTAAGTGTAGATAGCGATATGCTTATGGCACAGGTTAATGAAAGGCGTGAAAACTTCATCGCTCTACTTGCTATTTTTCTAATTGTTTTGTTAGTTGTCACCATTGTTTATCAGCGTTTTATTAATCGAAAACTGTTGATTCATTCGCTAAAAGAGCAAAATAACAAAGTTATTGAAAATTCCTTAGATGCTATTTTTACAATAAAAAGTACGGGCATCATTGTTCATTGTAATAACACAGCAAAGCATGCGTTTGGTCATCCAATAGAGAATGAAGTTGACTTTGTTTCTATGTTTACGTTGGCAGATATAGATAAAGATTGTCTATCGCAAACTATAAATGCAGGTTCGAAGATGCCTTTTGAAGCCATTTATACTGAGCCTAATGGTAATAAGCAATATTATTCAATTACTTTAACGAGCGTGTTTGATGTATATGAAAATGCATATCAAGTCGCAGCAATTTTAAGAAATATAAGTTCCTTAAAAAATACTCAATCAGCACTGGAAAGTTTAAACAATACTTTAGAGTTGAAGGTTTCACAAAGAACACTTGAGTTAGAATCTGCCATTGATCAAGCTTTAATTGCTAGCCAAGCAAAAAGCGATTTTGTGGCAAATATCTCTCATGAAATACGTACACCAATGAATGGTGTATTAGGTATGCTTGAAATGCTAAAAGAGGACGGTTTATCCGAACAACAGCATCATTATTTAAAATTGGCAAACAGCAGCGCTCACTCTTTGATGAATTTGATAAACGATATTCTCGATTTTTCTAAAATAGAAGCAGGCAAACTTGATATCGATAATCATACATTTGATATAGTGACAGTATGTAGCGATATGATTAGCTCTTTAGCATTACAAGGGCAGCGTAAAGGCCTTGAAGTATTTTTAGATACTAAAGATGTAGTGGATAGAATGGTGATTGGCGACAGCCATCGACTAAAACAAATTTTAATTAATTTAGTGAATAATGCATTTAAATTTACTCATCGAGGTGAAGTGAGTTTAACAGTAGGATCTAAATACATCACTGATAGCAAATTATTAATGAGTTTTACCGTAAAGGATACCGGTATTGGAATAGCGGCTGAGAACATTGCTAAATTATTTGAAATGTTTACACAAGAGGATTCTAGTACCACGCGTCATTTTGGTGGTACAGGTTTAGGGTTATCTATCAGCAAAAAGCTTGCTCAGTTAATGGGAGGTAACATATCCGTTGTTAGTGAAAAAGGAGTCGGTAGTACATTTTGTGCAACCATTGAATTGCATGTAGCTCAAAATAAAAAGTTAAATACAGGTATTGAACTTGCTACGAATGTTCGTATTGCAACATTAATAGCCCATGATAGTGTTTATAAAAACGTCTGTGATTTACTACAGAACACCTGCAAAATACACAGTACTAATATCGAAAGGCTCGACTACTTTAGCGAGTATGAAGAGTTTGAAGCTGATCTATTAATAATAGATGATGAACATTTACAAATTAATGCTTTAATTCGTTTTTGTGAGCAGTATGACAAAAAGTATGTGTTGATTTTACGTGATATGGTGGCAGATAGCCCAGCTAAAGCTGTACTTTCTAAAGGTAACCATATTTTAAATAAACCACTTACCCAAGATCAATTTAGTTATAAACTCGCTAGTTTATTTGGCTCGGATAATGAGCTTATTATTACACCGTCAAAAGAGTTAATCGATGAGTGCATTGAACCTGATTTGTCGCCATACCATATATTACTGGTAGACGATAATATGATAAATATAGAAGTGGCTAAAGCAATTTTAAAGCCGACTCAAGTTAGAGTTACTTCAGCATCAGATGGTTTAGAGGCTTTGGAGATATTAAAACAAAACAAGGAGCACGTCTTCGATGTTATTTTAATGGATTGCCAAATGCCAAACTTGAATGGTTACGATACGACCAATGCAATCAGAAATTCGAAAGCAGGAAGTAATTACGCAAATGTCCCTATAATTGCAATGACGGCAAGCGCAATGGAAGGCGACAGACAACGTTGTCTCGCAGCAGGTATGAACGACTATATAACCAAACCTATAAAGCCACATACTCTAAAGAGTAAGTTATTGACCTGGTTAAACTAAATTACAAGTGTGCGCTCAACTGCTATGCAGCTGATTTTTTAGGTTTGATCTTTACTGAACTGATTATCGGTGTCGTTAGTTTTGTTACATCAGCGCTATCAAGTATGGTTTGTGTATCTGACCAATGTAATAACTCAATTCTCCCATCTTGCTGCTCTACAAGGGCAGTACAGCTTTCAATCCAATCTCCATCGTTGCAATACACAATTCCATCATCAACTTTTATTTTTGGATGATGAATGTGACCACAAATAATACCATCTACGTTTTGTTTTTTAGCTTCATGAATTGCAGCATCTTCAAAGGCTGTAATTGCTTCACGTGCTTTGTGTACGCGGGCTTTGATCCATGCAGCAAGCGAGTAGTAATTACCACCAAATACCTTTCGAATACGATTTGTCCAGCGGTTTAAAAATAATAAAAAGTCGTATCCAACATCACCTACAATACTAATAAATTTGTTATAGCGAGTCGCAGAGTCAAAGTCATCGCCGTGCACCAGCAAAAACCGTTTATTAGCCTTAGTAGTGTGAATAAACTGCTGGTGGACTTCAATACCAAACAGAGTCTGATCTATGTAATTACGAAAAGTCTCATCATGATTACCGGGAATATAAATGACACGTGTCCCGCTAGCTGCTTTTTGCTGTATACAGCTTAATACTTAATACTTGATAATGGGAAGGGTGCCAATAAAATTGACGTTTCATCGACCATAAATCAATAATATCACCCACCAAGTACAGCGTGTCAGATTCTACAGAGTTTAAAAAATCAAGTAAGTAATCGGCTTTACAGTCTTTGTAACCTAGGTGAACGTCAGAGATCCAAATAGCAGGGTAGTGTGGCTTTTTACTGTTTGTAGCGTTACTCATTTTCATTCCCTAAAGTATCGAGTGTAATAGTTAAATAACCTGAACTCTG
>NZ_PNDU01000309.1:0-8877 GCF_005886635.1 Pseudoalteromonas sp. S558
AAAAGTAGAGATGTTATTTTATCAAATTAAAGAGAATTAAGCGTTTAAATTAAATCGAAATTTTTGAAATTGGTCTGATCAATGTCTGTTGTAAATCAAAAAAGTGTCTATATTTTAATTTCGCTTGTTAAACTTGTTTTGTTCTTAAAATGTTAAATTTTTGTATTGATGTTATAGCGAATAATTTTAAGCGTACAAATAGACTAATGAGGAACTTTTCAGTTATTTTATCATAAAACGTATCAATGAATTCAACCTTTTGTACTTTAAGGACTTTTTAAAAGTGCGTGTATATATGATAGCCCGAATAAAGTACGCTTTTGTATTAAATCTTCATCAGTATGAAAAAAGAGCAACTTTCACTTGATTTATGTTTTTTTGGGGACTAAAGTAAACAGGAAGTTAAGTGGGTGTGTCTTGGTTGGATACTTGCTTACATGGATAGACGGTAGCTATATTAAAAGGACTTTAATAATGATTAATTGTGTTCAGAGAACTTTAAGCTTAAATATCACGCTTTGTATTCTTGGTCTATGTAATATAGGCAGTGCGCTGGCTTTAGATAATACGTGTGATGCTAGTTTTCAAGTAGTTAATTATACGCCTCAAGTATGTTATTCAGAGTATAACTCAAATACCTGTGTTGACACTTGTAAGGCGGCTGATCCTGAATTTCAACCGCTTTGCTTCAAGTCACTCTCCATTCCTTGCGATACACTTACGGATTTGCGTGAAACAGCGGCCGGTTTTCAACAACGTGAAAATTATTCTTGGTTTCATGTCTCTGACTTATTAACTTATGAAGCGCTTTTATCTGATTTAAATATTTTCCAACAGCAATTATATATAGAGCTTTATGCTGAATTTATTAACCCTCCAAGCTATTTTGGCTTTAGCCCTGCAAGCGATCAATTTAGAAGAGAAAATTTTCGTTTAGCATTACTTTCATCACTTGAAAGGCTAACAACACCTTTACGTTATGCTGCTGTGTATCGACGTTTTACATTGGGTGTGTCATTAGAAAACACACTAAATAACTCATTTTTAGAGATGTTTAGACAGATAGATACTTTTCCCTACTTTTCTAGTACTCAAAAGTCAGAACTAAAGACCGAGTTAAATAGTGTGCGAGCTAGACAAGTTCGTTTTTGGCAGTTATTGAAAAATTATGAAGCCGAAAAAATAGCATCAGGTAGAGTAAATTTACTCAACCGACGTCTTGAGACCTACGTAAGTACCTTAAAGTCACTTCCAATTGAGCTGCAAGATAAGCTTATAAATAAATCATCGAACTTACCTGACGACATTAACGTTCAATTAGCGAAATGTGGTAACGACATTTGTTTTA
This sequence comes from Pseudoalteromonas sp. S558, assembly GCF_005886635.1. Taxonomy (NCBI): domain Bacteria; kingdom Pseudomonadati; phylum Pseudomonadota; class Gammaproteobacteria; order Alteromonadales; family Pseudoalteromonadaceae; genus Pseudoalteromonas; species Pseudoalteromonas sp. S558. The sequence goes on from NZ_PNDU01000309.1 coordinate 1,349, forward strand.
ATAAAATAGTAGCCCCTTCAAATACTTTGTTTTACCCCGATTTCGACCTGCAGCTCTTAAACTTTGAACGCGTATTAGTTGCGCTCAGTAATGAAGCCGCAGCATTCACTAATGTGTATGACGGCGATTATCAAGTCATTGAACCTAGTCTTTTAAAATCTCCAGATTTTGCGGGATTTATTAATAACAAATTAGCGGATTATAAAGCACTTCACTCTCACGTGAACTTAGAACGCTTAGCAACCGCTATTAATATTGCTTACCTTTCAAAAAATCAGACAGGTAAAGAAATTCTTGCAAGCTTAGCGCAGCAAAGCGATATAACTGAAAATATGGGGTTGTCGAGTATTGCAGCATTGGATAAAAAACCAATATTACTTTGTAAAGAATTCAGAGAAATCAACCCCGAACTGAGCTCTATTCAACAAGAGAGCTTTGATTTAGCACTGCAAGGTCGAGAGCTGATTAGCTTAATCACTCAAGGTGGTTATACACAAGTATTGATGGATCAACTTACTTCTCTAATAACACGTTTAAATGAGTTAGCAGCGAGAAGTGTTGTGATCGCAAATATTGAACAGTTTATGGATGATCGCTTACTCACTATGAGCTGGTCATTATTTGACTTACATGAGCTAAATGAAAATAAGCAAGTAATAGAAATAGAATACTTTGAATACAACGGTATGTTTTGGACGCCGACAATGTCGGCTGGTTTATCTGAATTATTTCCTGCGATTGAAAGTATAGGTACATCAATAAACTCGATGTTGCCAAACGGTATTGCTACTAACTCACCACTTAACGATTTACAAATTACTCTGAAGCAATCTGCATACAATGCCTGTTCGCTAAACAATCAAGAAATAAACATGGTGATCAAAGTCACAGATGAGCAGGGAAGCATTAGCAGACAAGTTTTAACGTCGAAGTTTGAACAAATATAATCAACTTAAAGGATATAAGAATGAAAATAATTTTACTTGCAATCGCCTCATTAACTACGTCGGTGCATGCCAGTGATTTTCCTGTAGACGTTTTTGATGCTAGTACTCAGTGTACTTCAAGAATGACGGGGACGGGTGAGCGATTTGTACCTCCGTGTCATTTTCCTGAGGTCAGTCTTGATTCGGATCAAAATACTAATTACAGCAATAGTTCGATTGTTCGAAGTGGTTTATTTAAAACGGTTTTAGACTATAGCTTTACCTGCGAATCTATTCGACCTTTGTCGGTTCGTTATAATCTAACTGCGGGCGTTGATGCAAGCTCTTCCAATAGAGTATCGGGTTCACGTTCGTATGAAAATAGTAATATAGAGCTAACGCATGGATTTACAAATAGTATTTTAAATTTTGCAAGTTTAGAGGGGAACACAGGGTTTCAAGCTATAAAACCTGGCTGTAAATTAACAGTTCAACAATTACTTACTTACCCAGAGCCACGGTACTTTAACCAATTAACAACCCATTTGGTTTCTTATAATAATCAATTAAAGTTGCTAATTAATATAGCAACACCTTCTAGTAATCATATCAACTTAATAAGCACAATTGATAACACATTATCCACATTAGAGTTTTTACAATTTGATATAGAAGATGAGTTTTTACTTGATACAGTTCAGGTAACTATTGCTGATCTTATTGAGTCAAAATCACATTTAACCAATAACTGCAGTGCAGGAAGTAGCTCAACGTTATGTAGTGCTGAAATTTCAAACCTCAGAAACTTTATTTCTAATAGTTTAGTGTTTAACGAAGGTCGAATATCTCAATTATACAATTTTTTAAATGAGCAAGTTAGCTGGCTCAGTGGTAAACCTTTAGGTCGAGATCAATTTATTCTATCAAATGGACTAAATAAATTGAGCAGCCAACTTTAGTAAATATTTAACGCAGCCATCTGGCTGGAAGGATCTATAACCCCAGTAAAGGAACTTTAAAAATGTATGGAAAGTTAATAACAGCGACTGTTGTTACTGCATTGTTGCAAAGTACTGCGGCACATGCTTTACCTGATTCACGAAAGGGAAACCCTCTCGATGCAATCGGTATTCAAACCCCAGCAGGAGTTGGTGATGTTATTGTCGATCATGAAAACGCAAATACATTGCATGTTGGGCCCGCGTCAGTAAAGCAAATTCGCGGTACTTACGCAGAGCTCGGTGCTGCAGGCCCACAATGTGCTGATTATATTAATATTAAATCTCAAGCATATAGACAACTTGCAACTCCAGTATTACAAGAACAAGCTTACTTAAATAATGATTTTGTAAGTAACTGGTACCAACTTACATACGGTATACCACGTGCAAATATTGATGGTTTAAACGAAATCAAAAATGCCCGTAAAATAATTAATGACGCAGCGTTAGAAAATGATGGTGTGATTGATAACTATTACAGGCTAAAAACACAATGGACTGGTATTGAAACAGAGTATGCATTACTGCTCGAAGAGCGTGATAAATTAGACCGCGCACAATCGGACGAAACAACCAATTGTATTGTAACAAGTGGCGGTGACTCTAACAGAATGTACTCTTGTATTGTTGGCGTAATGAATAAATATCAGCCACTTAAAGATACCTTAGCTGTAAAAATCACCTCAATTGAAGGACAGCGAAATGCAATTCGCTCGGACTATTATGTAGCGAAAGGTTTGTACGACGCTTATAAAGAAAAAATAGAAGTGGTTAGTGACAATGTTGCTTTTCATGCTCAAATTCTGGCTGCACAAACCATTATTTCTAAAAGTGCTTTTGAGCTAGAAGATAAGCTAGTTAAAACTGAAGGGGTTAAAATTACTGGTTTAGCAAGTGCCGGTTATAACCTTTGGGACCAAGAGCGAAACCTACTTGCTAATGCGCTTTATAATGCAGGACACGGTAATTATAGCGTGAAACAACTGAATGTATTTAATGTGCGCTTAAATTCTGGCGTCACCCGTAATAATCCAAACGTTGATGTTGAAGGTCAAAGTGTCTTTTCGAAAAACGTGTGGAGTTTCCCAGCTGATACTTTGTTAAACAATAACATAGTAAGTGATTGGTCGATGCCATTTGAGCGGGAAAACCGTGGCGATATAATCCACTTTGACGCGATGGATAAAAATTCATTTGCGGCAGGCGGAATTGACTTTTTTGTTACCAAAGATGCGCGTTGTGGTGAATATACTCAGGAAGTCGAAGAGCATTATTCGGGTACTAATAACAATGTAACCGTGTCTTGGAAAGTAATACGAAAACTATACGAACCCCAACCAAACCGAGTTGTTTTAACTGCTAACTTGGGACTTGCTTATAACTATTACGCATACCCAGGTCCTATCAAAGGCGAATGTTCAATTGACGTTGATCGTATGAACAGTTACTGGAGAAATAGTGGTAAATCTAAAGGTTGGAGTTGGTTTAGAACTAAAACAAATAGCTGGGATAACATTCGTGAGTCTGCCCGTGAAAACTTAGGTATGGATTGTAAGCTCGATCTAAAACCTCAATCAAATGATCCAAATGTTGCCGCAGAAATTGCACAAAATATTGAAGTGCAAATGTACAACGATATGTGGCAAATGTTCCTATCAGTTTACGCAGAGTCTTACGATATTGATGTTGTTGAGCCTGCTGTAACTGATGCCGGTGAAAGTGATGTTGGCGCAACGTTAGGCAGTGGTTTAACGAAAATATGCCCGATGAACGTTTATTGCCAATTCGGTAACATTGTTTTACGAACACTCGATAAAATTGGTGGTTCTAAAGCACAAGGCACTACTTCTCATGTTTCAACTCAATACGGAAAAATTTGGAAACGATTTGAGAAAAACACATGGAATGTGCAAGAAGGAAGTGCATTGATTAGAGCTAAAGTGTGTGTAGATGAAACACAGTGTAATTAGTTTATAAGTATAAAATGGGGAGGTTACTCCCCATTTTCTCAAGATAATTTATTTTATATATAGGATTTGGTTATGAAAACAAGTTTGATTACTGTAATCGTGATTATTATATCTTTAGCAAGTTATTTGGGGATAGCTAATTACAATCAGAGCAATCATGTGTCGCAAAACGAGGGTATAGCTCAATCAATTAATGATGACTCGCACAAGGAAACCTCCACTTTAGCTGATCCGCTTCACACAGATGAATTAAAAATAAAGAATAAATTGAGTACTGAAAAAGTGTCAGGATCAGTTGATATACAAGAGATTGTTCAAGAAAGCCTCGAAACCCCGCTTAGCCAAGAAGATGAATATTATAGTTTTATAATTTCGGAGTTTCCTCAGCTAGAAGATGATGTTGCGACTTACCGCAGCGCTGTAAAAACGCAACGCGATAATGTTGAAATTTACAAAGCCCATGTTTCTGAACGCAATAAACATGTTGCAGCTAACAAAAGTACGAGCCCAGGCTCTGATACTGAATTGACCTACCAAAGGGACTTACTCCTAGAGCAAGCCAAAGAGCTTGGTAAGCAAGCAATGCTTCTGAATGAAGCAATAAGAAATGCGGCATATAATTAATCTAATAATAAAATAATCAAGGAATAGAGTATGAAATGGAAAAATAGCATAGCAGCATCAACATGCATTTTAATGTCAGCTTGTGGGGGAGGCTCGGGTGGTGATGAACAACCTAAAAGTGTTGGTACAGCAAAAACTAACGCAATCCCTGTTGCTCAAATTATGCCAAAAACATCAAATTTAAATTTAGGCTCAGCTACGACGTTTAACGCATCAAAAAGTTATGATTCTGACGGTGATGCTTTGGAATATAATTGGGAATTAATTCGCAAGAATGATCAAGTATCTATACCTCTGGATAAAAACGATAGTGAAGAAATTGTGATTACTCTACAAGATGAAGGAGAGTATATACTTCGCTTAAAAGTAAGCGATGGCAAATTATTTAGTCCTTTAGCTGAGTTGCCTTTAAAGCTAGTTGGTAATGCGGACTTAACGGCTCGTGCCGGTACTAATTTCAGTGTAAAAAAAGGTCAAGTAATTAACCTCAATGGGGCTGATAGCCGCACCCTAGATGGGCTTATCACGGCTTATAGTTGGAGTATCACCGAAAAACCAGCTGGCAGTACTGCAACTATATTTAGTAACCAACGCGTGAAAACAAACTTTGTAGCGGATGCTATAGGTCAATATACAGCCGAACTTACTATTGAAAATAGTTCAAATCAGGTAGCAAAAGATACGGTTGTGATTACAAGTGATGATTTAGCTAAAAACTCATCACCCGTTGCTATTTTAACAAGCGAAAAAACGCTTATTCGCCCTAATGAAATACTCCAAATTGACACAAGTAAAAGTTATGACCCTGATCGCTATGAACAACTTTCATATAGCTGGTCTGTGCTTTCTTCACCAGTAAATAGTGACGCAACACTGAGTTCGCAAACGGGCGCTAGCACTAGCTTTTCAGCATCTGTAAATGGAAGTTATGAAATAGCCCTACGGTTGACCGACTCTCAAGGTGATTACAGCGATGCTACTTATCAAGTTGAAGTTGGAACAAGTAATCAAGCCCCTATCGCGAAGTTAGGCTCTGATACTTCGATTACTCTAGATACTCCAATTTCATTGGTATGCGATTCATGCTTTGATCCAGAGGGAGCCGATCTTAGCTTTGTTTGGAAGTTACTAGGAAAACCTGCCAATAGTAATCGTGAAATTGAATCACCAACAACAGCAAATGCAACGCTTACACCGGATGTTATTGGGGAATATATCATTGCTGTTACTGTTTCTGATGGTCAGTTACAAACAGCATCCAATACTCAAGTACTCGATGCTAGAGTTAACAAAAAGCCTATTGCAAAAATATTAACATCTGATGAAGCATATTTAGGCAATAAAATACTCTTAGATGGATCAAAAAGCTACGACCCTGAAGGTGCAACGTTAAGCTATGAATGGAAAATCATTGAACAACCTAGTAATGATGAAATTTATACCGAAGCGGATGGTAAAGCTCATTTTACTTCTTCAAGCACAGGGAAGTACGTTGTCTCATTGCGCACTAATGATGGCGTTCAGTTCTCAGATCCTAAAACCATAGCAATTAGCGTTAAAGATGATCTTGCACCAGTCATTGTACTAAAAGGCGAGAATAACCGCACCATTGCGTTAGGTGACACTGTGACTATCGATGCCACTCAAAGTTATGATCCAGAGGGCACGGCGCTTACATATTCGTGGTCATTACAAAAACCTGTTAATTCATCAATTAGTATAGTCGATAGTAGTGCACAAATAGTTGAGTTTACTCCTGATATAGGCGGTATTTATATCGCAGAGTTGATGATTAAAGATGCAGCGAATAATACAGCGAGTAAAAAAGTAACCGTTGAAGTGACTCAACAGTCAAACACTCTTATCGGAACAGTGAAAGGACGTATTGTAGATACCACTTTAAATGGTGTCGAAAATGCGACATTCAATATTAATGGAAAAAAATATAGTACTGATAAGCAGGGTGTTTTCAATGTTGAAGTAAATATTGATGAAGGCAGCTTAATTACGGTAACAACAGAGGATGAACGCTTAGCTGAGTCTAAATATGTTACTGCGGCCATTTCTCAACAAGATTTTATTATTGATATGGGGGATTCATTTGTACCGGTCAAGCAGGACGTTGATACTTATCTATGGACTTGTGCTGAGTACAGTGGATCTAAGAATGTTAATTTGCGCTTTAATATGGTTGATACTTTCCCTGAGGCTACAAAATTTATTCCTACGTTCGATAAAACATTTAGCCATATTGTTGATACGAATAAAATAATAACACTCCCTTCAACGGCAACGTTTGAATTAATGGCCGATGAGGGTATTAAAATTACCGCACCAGGTACGAGAGTAACTATTTATTATGCACCAGTTCTAGGGGCTATGAATATTATAACTATTTGTAATGAATAAAAAGGAAATTAAAAAATGAAATTAGCTAAATCTTTAATACTATCAATGTTGTTTACTTTTGGAGCTGGTGCGGTTGAACCAATTTATGTTGGCGGTACTCAGTATAGCTATACAGATGGTGATTTCGAACCAATCTTCGTTAATGGAAGCATTACGGGCTATGAAACTGAAATAGATGTTCTACTCGATGAATATGATGAATATCTAGAGGGTTATCCTGAATTGATTTTTGATATTAGTGGTGGTGCCGCTGGCTCAATTGGTGGGCAGCTATTAAAAGTTGAAATGGATGCTTCCTGCTCGGGTATTGACGTTGGTTATGATGCAGATTTGATATTAAATCGCAGAGGTAAACTCACACCAGCGCGTTTCTCGATTTATAAGCGACTACAAACAGATGGGCAATGCAAGAAGTTAAAACTGAAAGTAAGTAAAATGGGCTCTTCAGTCTTAGACAATGAAGCAACAATAGATGCTTTTAACGTTAATTTAATTATTTACTTGAACTTAATTTAATTATTTACTTGAACTTAATTTAAAGGAATAAAAATATGAAAAAACAAATAGTAACGCTAATTTTTTGTGCATTGAGTGTGATT
>NZ_PNDU01000031.1:0-9081 GCF_005886635.1 Pseudoalteromonas sp. S558
AACAAAATTCAACGCAGTTAGCGCTGAAAATAGCGGTTTAAGATTAAGTTATTATCCAGAGTTCAGGTTATTCATATTTATTTAAGGAGTGCGTTATGTTCAAAGCGTTAGCTATTGCAGGTTTATCGTTATCAAGTTTGGTTATTTCTAATGTTGCTCAAGCTAACTGGCAATTAGTAAATGATAAAAGTCAGTTGAGTTTTGTTTCGATTAAAAAAGATACCGTGGCTGAATCACACCATTTTACTAACCTCGAAGGTATGCTTTCAGATAAAGGTGAGTTTAGCGTTAGTATTGATTTAACATCAGCTGAAACCTTAATTCCTATTCGTAATGAACGTTTAACAACGTTATTATTTGAAGCGGCTAAATTTCCAAATGCCGTTTTAACGGCAAATTTAACTAAAGAGCTGAGTAATATTAAAAAGCCTGGTCAATATGTATTGAAGGGTATTAAAGCTGAGCTTGATTTTCATGGTAATAAAAAACCATTGGTAATTGATGTACTGGTTAATAGTACGCAAAATGGAGATTTAACGGTGTCATCATTTACACCTATTATTATTAATAGCGATGATTTTGGTATAACAGAAGGTGTTAAACAGCTGCAGAAATTAGCGGGCCTACCTTCAATAGCAACAGCTGTGCCTGTTACGTTTGCAATTACACTTAAAAAGCAGTGATTTCTTTAAGTGAGCTTAGCAAGCAATTAAGCGAGCCAAGTAAACCTTTTGATAGTTGGCAGCCTACTTATTGTGGTGAGTTGCCAATTGTGATTAATAATGAAGGTAAATGGTTTTACGAAGGCGGCGAAATAACACGCCTCGCCATGGTAAAGCTATTTGCTTCTGTATTATGTAAAGAAGAAGAGCTATTTTATTTAAAAACACCCGTCGAAAAAATAAAAATAACGGTTGATGATGCACCGTTTATTATTGTTGATTGGCGTTTTGAGAATACAGCACAAGGGCAGGCTTTGTGTTGCATCGATAATTTGGCTAGGCAGTGGTTGGTGAGCGCTCAGCAGCCTTTAGTTATAAAAGACTATAAAGGGTCAAAAGTGCCTTATTTAAAGCTACCTTATGGCTGTAGTGCGCGTGTTGCGCGAAGCGTATTTTATCAGTGGGCTGAAAAAGCCGAGACTGATAAGCTCGGCTATTTTATTAAATCTGCTGGTAAACAGTTTTATCTATCGTAATTGAGGCGTATTAAGCGTCTGGATTAGTTTCCTCAGTTACTTTATCTTCAGGCGGTACAGCAATAACAGGGCCTAAAAACCATTCATCTAGCTTTTTAGCAACTTCCGGTAAGCCCGTGCCTTTTAGTGATGAAAATGCATGGACTGTTATATCCCCGTCAAGCGTACTTAATTCACGGCGAACTTGCAGTACTTGTGCTTTACGTGCGCCTTGCTTAAGTTTGTCAGCTTTAGTCAATAGCGCCAACACTGGAATTTCGCTACCAATTGCCCAGTTAATTAAATCGCGGTCTAGATCTTTTAAAGGATGACGAATATCCATTAAAATAACGATACCTTTTAAGCTTTGACGCTTTTGCAGATATTCACCTAACGACTTTTGCCATTTCTTTTTCATTTCGATTGGCACTTTAGCAAAACCATAACCTGGCAAATCGATAAGGCGCATATCGTCAACATCCGCTAAATCGAATGTGTTGATTAGCTGAGTACGGCCAGGCGTTTTACTAGTACGTGCTAGTTTTTGATCTGTTAATGCATTTAATGCACTTGACTTACCTGCATTGGAGCGACCGGCAAACGCAACTTCAATTCCCGTATCAGCAGGTAATTTAGTAATGTCTGGAGCGCTTGTTACGAAAGACGCAGTATTATATTTGATACGAGATTTGAGCACAGGCTCTCCTAAAACTTAAAAAAATAACATTGAGTAAACCAAATTTACTCAGGGCGCGTATTTTATACTATAAAGGATGTATTAAAAAGCGTATTTAACCACCTAAAAGCAACGGCTGTGGTACATTTAAAACATGTTAAAGCTTAATCTAAGTCAAAACCCTGTAAATTATAAGCTTAATATGTGTAGAAAACGTGCCAGAGAATTTATTATCGTGTAGAATATGTTTATTACAGCATCACGATTGTAGATGATACAGGGTCGGAAACAGAGAATTCACCATGAAAAAAATAGCACTATCTTTAACAATATTGCTTGGTGCGTTGTCAGCAAGCAACGCAACAGCATTTGATGGCGATGTAAACGCAGGTAAAGAAAAATCAGTAACGTGTGCGGCTTGTCACGGCCCAGACGGTAATGCACCGATTAACATTTACCCTAAAATTGCAGGTCAACACCCAGATTACATCCTTAAACAACTTAAGGATTTAAAATTAGGTATGACGTCAGGCGGCAAAGAAGGGCGTATGGATCCAGTAATGAGCGCAATGGCTATGCCACTTAGCGAGCAAGACATGAAAGATCTATCTGCTTATTTTTCTTCAATGAACATGTCTGAAGGTGTTACACCTAAAGATGTTGTTGAAGTTGGCGAAATGTTATTTAAAGCAGGCGATGCCGAACGAGGAATTCCGTCGTGTGCTGCATGTCATGGTCCACGTGGCAATGGCTCATCACTGGCTAAATTTCCAAAAATTTCTTTTCAGCATCCAGGATACATCAAAGCTCAGCTTGAAAAATTCCGTGATGGAACACGTCATAATGACCTAAATGGTATGATGGGCGATATAGCGAAGAAATTAACAGATAAAGACATTGAAGTGCTTTCTCAGTACTTAGGTGGTTTACACTAAAGTCGTATTTATTTAATTTTAATTAATAAATACACTAAAATGTTTACAAAAAGCAGCTTAAGCTGCTTTTTTTGTGTCTGAAATTAGCGATATTGCCGTTGTTATTTGTAAGACATTGACCATGTGGCAGTGTAAGAAAAGTCTTATTTTAAATGTCTTTTTTTTATTAAGTTATTGTAATTTAAATAAAGTTGAATTTTTTAACGTATATGCTGTAAGAAAAAACATATAAATTAGTTGTAACAAAGTTATTAACGAGTAGATTAACCCCTGTCGCAAAATAATAATAAAACGGAAACAGCTATAGGGACAGTAGCGCGGCACGACTACATAGCACTAGATTGTTGCTGCAAAAGGAAATAACAAAAAAGAGTCAGGAAGACCGATAAAAATAAAAACTCATGGAAGTTTAATAATAAAAACAAAATGGAATGTCACAAGGAACGTAAAAATAATAACAATACGGACTGATAATAATAAAAATAATAATGGCTAAAAAAAGTCGAAGGGAGAAGTGTCCAGATAATGGCGCTCAGATTAGCAGGCGGTAGAGATGTTTTCTCTACCGCCTTTTTATTTGTCCTGTTACAATACCCACCGTTTAATAACTGGCGATAAGCTAGTTTAGGCGCTATAACACGAGAAGCCCAACCTCTGAAGCGCAAACTGAATTCTTCTGGCTATGCCAGCACTGCGATGTCCATTAATTTGCACCTCGCTCAAAACCTCTTAAGTGAGACGATCAAGATATGAGTAGAACGAAAAAGTCACGCAAAAGCCCTTCAAATGGACCAGTACGTTTAAGCCAAGATAAGCTTAAAGAAATGCGTGCATTAAAAGAGCAGCGAGTTAAAAAAACCAAAGGTGCTAAGCCTGGTTCTCGTAATGCACCAGATGCATTAAATGGCGATAGCCAAAATTCACAGTCAGGTTCTAGAGATAAGCGCATTGGTAGTAAAAAACCAGTGCCATTAGTTGCAACGGCTGTTGAACCAAAAGTAGAAATGAAACGTAACTTAAAGCCAACAATTGAGCTTAAAAAAGTTGTGCAACCTGAGTTTACACCAGAGCAAGAGCTTGAAGCGCTTGAAAACGATGTGCGTTTACTTAAATTAGTAGAGCGTCACGAAGGCGGTGAGCTATTAACGGGTAAAGATGCCAAGTACTTTAATAGTCGCATTGCTCGCCATCAGGTTTTATGCGGATTGTTAGGGCTTGAAGATGAAGATGAGCCAGAGCTTGAAGATGACTTTATTGACGAAGATAATTCAAACTCAGACTTTGATCAGTATCTATCAAATGATCTAGCAAATGAATGGCTAGATGATGAAGAAGATAAGTAATTAAGGGTAATTAATGAGTACTGCGATAATTTTGGCCTTGTTTTTAGGCGCGGCTATCATAGCTGGTTTAGCATTCTATGCCGGTCAGTTGCTGTATAAGTTAAATGCGCAAAAAAAATTAATTGCTGAAACGCAGGCTGAGCAGAAACAAAAGCTTGAAAAGTCGCGTTTAAAGCGAAACGCAAAACTAGCCGATAGTATTCATTTAATTGCTCGTGCAATGAATGAAGAGCAGTGTGAGTTTTCTGAAGGCTGTTTACGCATTTGGGTACTTATGTCTCAATATAGCTTTGAGAACGAGCAAGATTTGACTGTTAAATATCCTGGTATTTATAAAATGTATCAGGTAGTTAAAGAAATGCCGACGCACGATGCACGTAAAAAATACGCTAAAAAAGAGATTTTTAAGCTAGATAAAGCTCGCTGGCAAGCTGAAGAAACACTTAAAGATGAGGTCAAGGCCGATTGCGCTAAAATTATCATCGAGTTTAAAGCCGCTCCAGGTAGCGATAAAGTAGTTTTTAATTAAAGCTACAACTCAAATACAAAAAGCAGACCTAGGTCTGCTTTTTTTGTGCCGATGTATTTATTACCCAGAGTTCAGGCTAAATCACTCTTGAAAAGCGCGTTGCGTTAATTTGTTTTTGTAAATGAGCGTCAAAGCACATGCAAATAATACGAATGAATAAGTTACCGCGCGGCGTTACGCTAATTTTATGCTCAGTTATCGTCAGCAACTCATCTTTAATGAGCGGTGCAAGCGTAATTAACGCATCTTTAAAGTAGTCATTAAATACAAGCGTATGTTTTTCGCTAAACGCTTGTATATCTAATTCAAACTGGCAAATTAACTGCTTAATTGCATCAGCACGAATGACATCATCATGTGTTAAGTGCATTCCTTTATTAAGTGCGCAGCCGCTTTGTGTTTCTACGCTGTGGTAATAATGTTTTAATTCTTTTTGATTTTGTAAGATGGCAGTGCCAATTTGTGAAATTGATGACACACCTAAGCCTAATAAATCACAATTTCCATGTGTTGTGTAACCTTGAAAATTACGGTGTAGTTTACCTTTATTTTGTGCAACAGCTAGTTCGTTATCAATTTTTGCAAAGTGGTCCATACCAATAAACTGATACCCTGCTTGCGTCATTTGCTCCAACGTATTTTTAAACATGGTGAGTTTATTATGTGCGCTGGGTAAATCTACATCTTTAATTTTTCGCTGTGCGGCAAAGCGCTCAGGTAAATGAGCATAGTTAAACACCGATACTCTATCAGGGCTTAACTCAATAAGTTGCTCTATAGTTTGTTTAAAGCTCTGTGGTGTTTGCAGTGGTAGCCCATAAATCATATCTGCATTAATAGATTGAAACCCCAGTTCGCGAGCTTGTGTAATTAATTGCTTAACGGTATCTGCATTTTGTGGGCGATTAACAGCAAGCTGTACGTCATCGTTAAAGTCTTGAATCCCAAATGAGACACGATTAAAGCCAAGCATCCTTAAATCAACAAGCATATTATCGGCAAGCGAACGTGGGTCTATTTCAATGCCGCGTTCAGTAGTACGCGTAAAATTAAAGTGTTGCTCTAAAAGCTTTATTAAACGGGTCATTTGTTTTGCGGTTAAAAAGGTGGGAGTACCGCCACCTAAATGTAATTGTTCAACCGTGTAGTTTTTAAATAAATGAGCCTGAGCAATAATTTCTTTTGCTAAAAAATCGAGATAAATATCTGCTTTAGATTGGTGGCGTGTGATTATTTTATTGCAGCCACAGTAGTAGCAAAGCTGGCTACAAAACGGAATATGAATATACAAAGAGAGTGAGCGACTATTTGATGATTCTATAGCACTAAGTAAGTCCTGCTGCTGATACCCATCGCTCAGCGATAAAGCGGTGGGATACGAGGTATAACGGGGGCCCGACACATTATATTTGTTTATTAGGGTTTGATCCCACTGTGGAAGTTTAATCATCACGCGCACCTAAGTATTTATTTAGGGGGAGATTATAAAAAAGTACACAGGGAGGTAGTTTGATCTATAACAAAAAAGGTGCCAAAGCACCTTTTTAATAAAATATAAATTAATACGACATAAACTAATACGTAACGGTATGAGCATCTTTGAGATATTGAAATAACTCTTTATAACCTTTACCCGGCTTTTCAGCTTTCGCTTCTTTTGCTGCATTACGAACTAATTGACGCATTTGTTGACGATCAAGAGACGGAAACTGCTCAATCGTCTCATTAATAAGGTCATCGCCTTGCTCAATTAAGTCTGAACGTAGTTGCTCAATTTTTTTGACCAATACTTCAGCTTGGTTATTTTTATTAAGCATTACATCGATAATCGCTCTAATAGCGTCAATGTTTTCTACAGTACGCAACGTTTTAGCAATGTAATTTAAGTGACGGCGGTATGCGTCGCTTTTATTGCTAATTTTATCAGCGACTACCATGGCCGCTTTTAAATCATCATTTAATGGTAGGCGTTCGCGCTGTTTTTTACCCATTTTGGCAATTTCAGTACCTAACTGATGAAACTCTTGCGCTTCGCGCTTAAGCTCCGTTCTTGATACATATTCAATTTCTTCTTCAATTTCAGCAGGCTTGCCTTTTTTCTTTGCCATGGGGTGCTCTTAAATAAAAATAACTTTTGCCATTATACATGAATATGATACTTAGGAATATTAGCTGATGTGATGCATTGAGTGTGTTAGCATTTAAATATAAGAAATGCGTGCATTATGCCCCTAAGGCTCAGGACTTAATTTATGAAAAGCCAACAAAACGATCCAATTTATTCTCAAATATCGCAAGTTAAAGATGCGGTAGCAGAAGTACTCGAACATGCTAAAAAATTAGGCGCTACAGCTGCCGAAGCGGCCATGTCTAGTACATCTGGTTTATCGGTTAGTACTCGAATGGGTGAAGTAGAAACCATTGAGTTTAACCAAGATGGCGGCTTAGGCATTAGCGTATATGTTGGTAATAATAAAGGCTCGGCGTCAACCGCTGATTTAAATCCAAAAACGTTGCGTATGGTAGTAGAAAAAGCGATTGATATAGCTAAGTTTACATCTGATGACCCATTTAACGGCGTTGCTGATAAAGAATTGCTAGAATTTAATCCTAAAGATTTAGATTTATACCACCCTTGGGATGTAAGTCCTGAGGAAGGCATTGAGCTTTGTCATGCTGCTGAGCAAGCTGCACTAAATGCTGATGAGCGTATTGTTAACTCTGATGGTGCGAGCTTTTCATCGCATCAGGGGCTACGTGTTTATGGTAACAGCCATGGTTTGATAACCGGTTTTCCACGTACTCGTCATAGCATTAGCACTATGGTGATAGGTCAAGATGGCGAACAGATGCAACGCGACTCTGCTTATACTGTTGCGCGCGATCAAGCGGGTTTAAATGACGCAGCGGCAGTTGGGCTTGAAGCGGCAGCTGAAACGCTCGCTAAATTAAATAGTCAAAAGCTAGGCACAATGAAAGTGCCTGTTATTTTTAGAGCTGATATTGCAAACTCATTGTTTGGTCACTTAGTGTCGGCAATTGGTGGTGGTGCGCTTTATCGTAAATCAAGTTTTTTACTTGATAGCTTAGGCACACAAGTATTTAGTAATTGTGTGAATATTGCCGAGCGCCCACATATTTTAAAAGGGTTGGCGTCGTCACCGTTTGATAGCGAAGGCGTTAAAACATTCGATAGGGAAATTATTCAAGGCGGCGAGCTACAAACTTATTTATTAGCAAGTTATGCCGCGCGTAAAATGAATATGACCCCAACAGGGCATGCTGGCGGTATACATAACTGGCTTGTTGAGCAAACTCATAACGATTTAACTGCACTATTAAAAACGATGGGCACCGGCTTATTAGTTACAGAGCTAATGGGGCAGGGCGTAAATACCGTAACGGGTGATTACTCTCGTGGTGCTGCTGGTTTTTGGGTTGAAAATGGTGAAATCCAATATCCTGTAAGCGAAATTACCATTGCTGGTAATTTAAAAGATATGTTTAAAGGCATATCTGCTATTGGTGGTGACATCGAACGCCGTGGTGGTATTCAAACTGGCTCAGTATTAATAGAGCAAATGCAAATAGCCGGCGCGTAGTATTAATACGCAGTGTATACTTAGACCTAGAGTATTATCTCTGGGTCTAAGTGAGCTTTTACGAGGTGTAAAATGGCTAAAGATAGATATGCACCAAAACCGCTAACCGATATTATGGCGGGGTTAAATAATCGTTTATCGGCTTATGCAGGCAAAAGCCAAGCACTTGATACACAGCAAACCCTATTAAAAGATTTTTTAGGCCCTAAGTTGGGTGATAAATGCCGAGTCAGCAATTACCGAGACGGTACGCTAATGATAGAAGCCGTGTCTGCACCTATCGCGCTTAGGCTTAATTATTTAAAAATGGATATGCTTTCACATTTTAGAGCTGCCGGAATGGCAGAGCTCGGGCAAATAAAAATAACTGCAAATCCTCAAGCAACTCAGAGATTAAGTACAGCGAATAAGTCGGGCAGTCCTGCAGTTACCAACTCACGTAAAATGAGTGAGCAAACAGCTGATTACTTAAACGCGATAGCATCTTCTGCACCCCCTTCTTTAAAAGAAAAACTAGAGCGTTTAGCGCTTCACGGAAAAAATAAAAGTAAGTCTTAACTACCCACCATCTTGTTATTGGTGGGGCTAATTTGGCAGCTCACCGCATTCAAAATACTTTGTTACATATTCCATTTTATTGTTGGCTTAATGAGGTTTATGATACTGCGTGGGCTTTATATTGATCGAAAGCTCTTTGATACCCATTCCATTAAGTAAAAGCGTGTAGGCAGTGCTATTTTTACTCCTGCTATATTCAAGAATTTAATGGAGTTGGTATGTGATACCAACCTGCATAAGTCTTTGATCAATTTAACGAAT
>NZ_PNDU01000310.1:0-2435 GCF_005886635.1 Pseudoalteromonas sp. S558
AGATGAACGAACTGATCCCAACCTTGTTATATTTAATGTGATTTTCTCTAGCCAGAGATTTTCAGTGGAAACAAGGCGAATTTACGCCTCAATAGCGGGCCTATTGCAAGTAAATTCAACGCCGTTAGCGCTGAAAATAGCTGCTCGAGATAGATTTATTACCCAGAGTTCAGGTTAAATATAATAAGAGAAAAGAATGGCAAAATTTAATAACAATAGCGTAGTTATATTAAGCGCAGTACGTACCGCTATAGGTGGTTTTGGTGGCAGTCTAAAAAATTTCCCCCCTGCCGAACTTGGCACACTTTGCGCAAAAGAAGGCATTTTAAGAGCCAAACTGTCACCCGTTCAGATCGGCTCATGTGTAGTAGGTAAAGTAATACATAATGGCCCTAAAGATGCTTATCTATCGAGAGTTATTGGCTTAGACGCAGGATTACCTATCAGCAGTCACGCAGTGACACTCAACCGACTATGTGGCTCGGGTTTAGAAGCCATTATACAAGCAGCCCAGCAAATCCAATTAGGCGATGTAGATGCAGCTTTAGCAGGCGGGGCAGAAAGCATGAGCAGCTCTGGTTATACCTTAGAAAGTAACCGGTGGGGCCAAAAAATGGGTAATAGTATCATGCTGGATGAATTAACCACCACATTACAAGATCCGTGGGATAATAACCCAATGGGAATAACGGCTGAAAACATTGCAGAAAAGTATAATATTACTCGTGCGCAACAAGACACCTACGCAGCCCAAAGCCATCATAAAGCGTCGAAAGCTATTATCGCAGGGCATTTTAAAGAACAAATTATTGCTATAGAAATCAAATCAAGAAATAGCGTCCACATTTTTGATACTGACGAGCATGTTCGCGCTGATACAACGGTAAAAAAACTATCGACCTTACCACCCTATTTTAAACAAAATGGCACAGTAACAGCAGCAACATCATCCGGTATTAACGATGCAGCGGCAATGTTGGTACTTATGTCAGAACAAAAAGCGCAAAAGCAAGGCTTAAAGCCTCTGGGAAGATTAGTCGGTTATGCAAGAGCTGGTGTGGCCCCCGCATTAATGGGAACAGGGCCTATCCCAGCTGTAAAACAGGTATTGGAAAAAACAGGGTTAACAATCGACGATATGGATGTGATTGAGTCAAATGAAGCCTTTGCCGTACAAGCGTTGTGCGTAGCACACGAGCTAAATTTTCCTGAACACAAAGTAAATCCAAATGGCGGCGCAATTGCTTTAGGTCACCCTGTTGGCGCAACAGGCGCTATTTTATCTACCAAGTGCCTTTACGAACTTAAACGTATTAATGGTAAATACGGTTTGGTCACCATGTGTATTGGTGGCGGACAAGGTATTGCAGCCATTTTTGAAGTGCTTTGACTGCGAAATTGTTGTTTGATTAATTTATAAAAACATTTATAAGAAAATAAGATATTAAACAAACATGCCGTTAATTACATTATTACTCTCATCTCTCAGTACAACCTTCTCCTGCGGGGCTTAATGCCCCACAGTTTATTTATCGGTCCGCTACTCACTTGTATATCAGGAATTTTTAACACCGTTAGCGACTGGTTTATCCATCACATTAATTAAGCATTATTGCGAAATTGGTATAAGCTATATTCAACAATAAAGCCTAAAAAAATGATGCTTTATCTTACCCTATGTTACTACCGTAACCTGAAGCCATTAGTTATTTTTTGTAGCTGTTTACTAAGTTGATCTAGCTCCATACTCGCAGCGGATACCTGATCAGCACCAGCCGCGTTATCAATAGCAGCTTGTTTAATTGAATCAATACTATGCGCAATTTCTTCAGACATGCTACTTTGTTCATGCGCTGCTGTTGCAATAATTTCAGCTCGGCGAGCTATATAATCTATTTGGTCAACGCTATTTTTTAATAATTTTTCGCTTTGGTTACAATGTGCGAGGCAAGAGCGCAGCTAACTGCTTTAAATCCGTTTAAGCAGCTTATTTTATTTATCCAAACCATTGTTTTAATGTTTCTTTTGCTTTTATCGCATGTTCACTTTTAATATAAGCAGCTACAGCCGCAAATGCTGCGACTAAAACACCAAGATCATCAGAATAACCTATGATAGGTGTAATATCAGGGATCGCGTCTATTGGCGAGATAAAATATCCAAGCCCACTATAAACTGTAGTCTTAGCCCAAATCGGTGTGTCTGAATCTTGAGCTGAGTAATATAGCTTTAGTGCTGGTTCTAGGACTATTTTTCCTGCAACCTTCGCAAAGTTTTTAGTTTTATCCCAAAAACTATTTTCGCTGAACTCTTTTTCAAATTTATTATCTGACAATTTTAATTACCCTCTCTGTCAGACTAGTTGTCGCGCTTAATATTTAACCATTAAATAGAGGGTGTGGAGTAACAATGAAACATTATTCAGCGCAACGCAA
>NZ_PNDU01000311.1:0-12751 GCF_005886635.1 Pseudoalteromonas sp. S558
GACTGCTCCATCCCGCGCCTGTATATTTTAAGTCTATCGACTACTTTATTTAACCTCTTAAGTTAGAGTTATTACAGTAACCAAATCTTATAAATAATTGGTTGCGGGAGTTGTGAAGGTGAAGAGTGAACCGACGACCTTTTAAAACTACCTATTGCACCAAATTTCAATAAAAAATATTGGTTGCGGGAGCCGGATTTGAACCGACGACCTTCGGGTTATGAGCCCGACGAGCTACCAGACTGCTCCATCCCGCGCCTGTAATTTCTTTAAAACATTTTCGTGATATTTACGAGCCTGCCTTGAAGAGAGCGCTACTATATAGGAATAAACATATAATGCAAGACCTAAACTACTTAATGTTGTTCAAGTGAACAAAAAGCAATCAAAGTGCTATTCTACGCTCAATCTTTGGTGTGGATTTATCATTTTTTGCCATTCCCAATCAGGATGACCCATTACTATAAAATCAGGGTTTTCAGTACTCTCGCGTTGGTTGTATGTTAAAGGGTTAAATTCTGCATCGGTAATACAACCACCCGCCTCTTCAACAATAACTTGCGAAGCACCTGTATCCCACTCACCCGTTGGCCCAATTCTTAAAAAACAGTCAGCCTTACCTTCTGCAACGATACAAGCTTTTAAAGAACAAGAGCCAACAGCAATCGTTGTAAATTGGCTATTTAAATACTGACTCACTGCTTCTATCTTTTGGCGGCGACTCACTGCAAGCGTTAAACTCTCTGGTGGTGCTACAGATATTTGCTTATCAACTGAGTTTTCACGTTTAAAGGCACCATTTTTAGCAGTCGCAAAATAAGTAATTCCTTTGGCAGGCCAATGAATAACGCCAAGCACTGGGTGATTATTCTCAATCAGTGCAATATTTACCGCAAAATCACCACTTTCTAAAATAAACTCACCTGTTCCATCCATCGGATCGAGCAACCAATAACGCTGCCAGTCTTGTCTGTCAGCGAGTGCTGGTATAGGTGTTTCTTCCGACATAATGGGAATATCTGGCGCAAGTGCTTTTAATCCAGCAACTAGAACATCGTTTGCTGCTAAATCAGCTTTAGTAACTGGCGTGTTATCTGACTTTTCTTGTTGCCCAATATCGCCTTTTTTATAAATGGCCATAATTGCATCACCAGCACGCTCAGCTAATTCAATACA
Organism: Pseudoalteromonas sp. S558; assembly: GCF_005886635.1. Taxonomy (NCBI): domain Bacteria; kingdom Pseudomonadati; phylum Pseudomonadota; class Gammaproteobacteria; order Alteromonadales; family Pseudoalteromonadaceae; genus Pseudoalteromonas; species Pseudoalteromonas sp. S558. The sequence continues at coordinate 1,177 of NZ_PNDU01000311.1, forward strand.
CGGTTCGATTAATTTATTCATCGGCAGCTCCAAACGCTAAATATTTATCTAATAATAGCAAAGCTGCAACACTGCGTGCTTCGGTAAAATCTTCTTGCTCTAATAATGACTGCCACTGAGTTAATGGCCACTTAACAACAACAAGTGGCTCTGGCTCATCACCAATAAGGGTTTGCGGATATAATTGCTTGGCAAATAAAATATGCATAGTGGCATTAAAATAACTCGGCGCCATTGTGACTGTTCTTAATGGTTTAAAATACTCAGCACCAAAGCCAATTTCTTCTTTAAGTTCTCTATTAGCCGCTTGCTCTGGCGTTTCGCCTGGATCGATTAAGCCTTTAGGAAAACCTAACTGGTAATCGTTTGTGCCCGCACAGTATTCACGTACAAGTAGTAATTCATTGTCTGCACTTAACGGTACAATCATCACTGCTCCCCGGCCACCGCCGCGAATTCGCTCATACTGGCGCTCTTCGTTATTAGAAAATTTGAGCTCTAAAGATTCCACAGTAAATAGTCGACTTTTAGCGACCACATTATTACTAAGGATTTGTGGTGGTGTTGGGTGCTTTTTATGTGTCATTGGCGTTAATTTGCTATCATGGCAGTTAGTTCAATAATAAACCTTATAAGTTGAAATTCCTATGTTAAATTGGTCAAAAATCGATACCGTTTTGCTCGATATGGATGGAACATTACTCGATTTACATTACGACAGTCATTTTTGGCTTAACGTTATCCCTGCGCAGCACGCATTAGCGAGAGGCATTAGCCTAGATGCAGCTAAAGCTGATATTTTAAAACGCTATCAAGCTGTGAGTGGTCAAATACAGTGGTATTGTTTAGATTACTGGGAAGAGCAATTAAGCTTACCTATAATGGAGCTTAAACGAGAGTCTCAGCACTTAATTAAAATGCGCGAAGACGTGCCTCATTTTTTAACTGAGCTTAAAAAAGCAGGCAAAGAGTTAATTTTACTTACCAACGCCCACCCTGAGAGTGTCATGCTTAAATTTGAGCATACCGCAATTGATAACTACCTAGATGGCGTAGTCTCTACTCATGAATATGGAGTAAGTAAAGAGCAACAAAGTTTGTGGCACCAAGTACAAAAAGACTTAGGGTTTAATAAGCAGCGCACTTTGTTTGTAGATGACAGTGTGCCGGTTTTAAATGCCGCACGAGAATACGGCATCGAGCACTTACTTGCAGTTGCTAACCCTGATAGCCAACAACCACATAACGAAATAGCCGATTACCTAAGTGTTACCGACTATCGTAAGATTATTTAACCTTTCGCTGGCTTTGTACTAAAGTCAGCTGCCTTTGCCTCTTTATGCCCACTGTATATTCCATTGTATGAACTTGTAACATCCAAGTCAGTTTGCATAAAGCGTATATGGCAAAAATTCACTCTAGAATATATACGGATATCATTACAAGATTCGTTTTTTATCTCAAAGGTTATAGATGACGGGTTATTGTGACCAAATGTTGGTGCAACATAATTAGCGCTGAAGTTAATGCTCAAACCCACTCTAGCGTAACAGGATAGTTGACTTAGCTCTCCGCACAAAGAATTTGGTAAACTCAAAGACTCAACAGAAGCTCCCAATATAAAATCACCTGGTTTTAATACATACCCTTCAATTGGAATTTGTATAGCTTTAAAAAAAGATTTCGTATCTGTAGATTTAGTATCAATTTCTCTATCGTGCTGTTCCATTAAAAGTATGTGGTCACTTAGCCTCAGTAAATAGCTCGCAGGTCTGAATGAGCTTTCTTTAAAACCCTCAATAACAAGCTTACCTTCAGTTAGGTGTCTTTTTATGCTTTCGGAACTTAATACCATTTAATACACCCTTGTTACTAATTCTGAGTTACTGCCAGGAAAAGAGCTCGTATTGATTTCTTTAATAATTTCGGGAGGGATAATATAAATTTCGTTAGTATTAGATTTGAGTATTGAACATGCCTGATAATCAAGCACATAATGCTTAGCTTGCTCTTCATACAAAGTAAGAGATTTAAGCTCTATATCATCTAATGACCAGCGGTTAATGATCGTTGGCTTATCGAAACCAACATGATATTGAGGAGCACCTTTTTTTACATATAACAAAAGGTCTGCTTTAGCCAAAAAAGCTGCTTCTGCAGCTAGTGAATCACTACTAATACAACCTGAATCAGGCTTAATGAAAAAGCAACTAGCATCAGTTGTAGATAAGTATTTTTCTACTTCATTGACAGGTACTTCATTTGGATAGACATTTACAGAAAATGAGTTTAAATATGATATTGCGATACCATTTAATATCGAAATTATGCCTTTCCCAACTTCATCTGCATAACTATCCATAGCTAGGTTTTTAACTAAATCAGTAAAAAGAAAAGCCCCTATGCCACCGCAAACGAATATGAACTTTGTTGATGGGTTGTTTGCAATAATCACTGGTAAATCTTTGAATATATCAGGAGTGATATGCATATTTCTATACCCCCACCATGGCACATCAATTTCGGTACTAGCCTCAGAAATAGCACCGCCGCCGGTTAGTCTTATAACAACGCTTTTCATTTCAACCAACCCATGGCATTAAAAATCTTGCAAGCACCATCAGTTAATTCTTCTTTCATTGTTTGAAGTTCATTCAAAGAAACCCACTTAATACTTTTAACTTCGGCACCAAGCTTTAAACTATTCTCATCTATGATTTCATAAGAATTAAAAACATGCCAATCATGTAGCTCACCACCGTGACCACACTTGTCTGTTAAGTCATCAATATGAAAAATATAACTTAAGCTATTTATGCTCAACCCTATCTCTTCATTAACCTCTCTCTCAACAGCATCAGCAGGCGTACTATCTTGATACTCAACATGTCCTGCAACAAGACTATACTTTCCTTGGTAAAATTCTTTGGCTTTTTCGATTAGGAGGATTTTATTATTATTAGTAAAAATAGCTGCGACTGTTATATGTTTAATTTTATTGTTTATTTCAACCTCCCTAATACCAGTACCCTTCAATTGTTCAAAGTTTTCTTCTGCATAAAGCTCTTCATTTGTAGAATTGCTCAAATTACTTATAGCCCTATAAGCAGAGCTTATTCTCTTTTGTAAAAATTCTAGCCTAGTTCGAGCTTCTTGATCACTGCTAGATGCATGAATATCGGTTGCATATTTAGGTAAGTCATCTGGTTTTATGCCCCTTGAAAGTAACCATTCTGCTAACTCTAATAATGCCTGCTTTTCTGGCTGCTCTATTGGCTGCTTTAATAATTCAATACATTGAACTTCATTACCACCTTTAAAGTTTTTAACAGCATCACTAAGGGTATTTATTACTTCTGAATCGGTGCTCGCAATACAAAAGCGGTATAAATTATTAGCAAACTTTAATGGGCCTGGTTGTAATTCAACAAATTTGTTTTCTATAAGGCGAATTTTGCACCCGGGGTAGCTTTTTTTATATAAATAAACCGACGTTTTACAATAACTCTCTTGGTTATCTTTAATGTCTTTAAAAGAACGCAACACTCTAAATACACGACGGATAATATCCATTTCTACGTGTGCTTTTTTATTACTAACCTTTACAAATTGAGATGGTAAAGCACCAACGGGGACTTCGTACTCTTTCATTAATTCCAAAATTGCTGAGTCTGTTTTAACATTTGGACTGCAAATATAGAAATCTATATCTACTTTAGTGGTACTTGTTTGATAAGCTTTTAAATCTTTTAATATATCGTGAGATAATTGCGAAGTGGTTGAGAAAATTGATATTTTTATTTCGCCCCCTTCACCGCATAGCTCTCTAACCTTATTAGTGAAGAGGTTATTATCAGTATTTTCATTACTTAAACCGCTATCCACTATTAGTTGTTCTTCAAACTTGGAAAGTAACCTATCTAAATCAGCTGGCTTAATAATTTGCGACAGAGACTCTTTGAGAATTAGCCTTTTATAAAACGACTCTTGTAGAGCTTTAGTAAAAAGTTCCTTAAAATCCTCTGAAGTAAGGTAGCTGCAATCTATAAAATTTTGATTGTCATTAACAAGTAGAATAAATATGGCGGCTTCGAAACTTGAAAGCTTTTGAATTACAGTTTTATCTATTTTTTTATTAAAGGAAGATAGAGGAAAAACAAACTCCTCTTTTAACCAGAAGGCATAATCAGCCAATGAGTCATAATTAATAGATTCTTTTATTATTTTTCTTTTTTTAAATACATAAAATAATCTTTTCAGGCCAAGGAATGTAAGATCGAGATCATTTTTTCTCATAAAAAAATAAACTTCAACAATTATAAGACTTGCAATACCTCCTAAAGCTCCAATAGCAATATTTTTATTGAGAATATAAAGTATTAACAAAATTAAGAGTGCTGAAATTACGGCAATAATATGTCGAATCATTTAGTAAATCCTTTTAACTAAGTTGCTATGTGGCGTGAATATACACGCCACCTAAGAAGTTTACTTCACGCCAGTATGACCAAAGCCACCAGTTCCACGATCTGTTGCTTCAAACTCATCGACAAGTACAAAATCAGCTTTAAGTACTGGTATAAACATCAATTGAGCAATTCTATCACCAGAGTTTATTGAGAATTCATCATTACCTCTATTCCATACTGAAATGAATAACTCGCCTTGGTAATCTGAATCGATTAATCCGACTAAATTACCCAGTACAATCCCATGTTTATGACCTAAACCTGAGCGAGGCAAAATAGTAGCAGCCATTCCAGTATCCTGCATATTTAAAGCAATACCAGTAGGAATTAATTTCGTCTCACCCGGTAAAACTTGTAATATATCATCAATACAGGCCCTAAGATCTATAGCAGCAGAGCCATCTGTAGCATACTCTGGCATAGGAATTTCAGTACCGACTTTAGGATTTACAATTTTTAATTCAACTTTTTTTTTCATTTTAAATTTTCTACTCTAAATAAATTTATAAAAATAATATAGATAATATAACTTAACGACCAGTCGTAAACTCATGCCATGAATCAATTAAATCAATGAAATCTTCAAAGCCACAACCACTACTTAAACCATTTTCTTCAAGCGCTAAATCGTCATCTTGATACGCTATTAGGTCTTCGCTGTCTTGATGAAGCGCATGGGCTTCAAATAATGCTTCGTCTTTCGTTAAGATTAAATCTATTTCTTGGCCTTTTAGCGTTAGCGGCTCATAACTTGAGCTTACCGATGCAATAAGCGCTTGCACCATAGCTACTTTGTCTTTGCCTATTTCTTCGTTTAGCCAGCGACCAATAATAGCGTGTTCACTGCTTATTTTAATACGTAGCCCACTAATAGGGTCGCGAATAAATTGATATTCCATAGGGTTTGCCTGTAAATCTTTAATTGCGTAATTATATACGTAAACGCCCGTAAACCACAGGACATATAAAGTAAAATAGCGCCACAAGGGCGCTACTTTACTCAACTTTAAAGCCGTTAACTTCGCGATCTATAACGCGCGGCATCAATAATCGACCATAAGTAAATAATAGGCACTAGTACAAAACCTACAAGCACATAAATTAGTGCATAACTTATTATAATAGCGAGTGCAAAAAATATAGCCGCTAAAATACGCCCTTGCACTAACTGCCCTAAGCCAGGGAAAAATATATTACATAATGCTGCGATTACGTTACCGCCAGAACCTTGATCTGCCATACTAACCTCTGTATTTATTTGATTTTATAATTATTTACTTACACACTTTATGCCAATTTATTAAAGCTTACAAATCAAATAGTTAAATTACCCTAGATTTAGAGAGTTAGTAAATTTTGCTAACTTTAGGTCAAATTAGCAGTTTTTATTGTGCATTTACGCTTTTTGTTTGTTCAAAAAATTAGCAAGTTACTCGTTTTTAAGGCTATTTTATAAATAGCTGTTTATAAAAACAGTATTTTATTTAGCCTAACAAAAACACCTGCTATACTGCCCACAATATTGATTAAAAAGGCGTAACGATGGACGTTTCACAATTACTCGATGGCTTAAATGACAAACAACGCGATGCCGTTGCAGCCCCACTACAAAACATGCTGGTATTAGCAGGTGCTGGGTCTGGTAAAACACGAGTATTAGTTCATCGTATTGCGTGGCTTATGCAAGTTGAGCAAGCCTCTGCTTACAGTATTTTTGCAGTTACCTTTACTAATAAAGCAGCTAAAGAAATGCGCAGCCGCGTTGAAGAAACACTAAAAGCCCCTGTAGGTGGTATGTGGATTGGTACGTTCCATGGTTTGTCTCATCGTATTTTACGTGCTCATCACCGTGAAGCTAATTTACCTGAAGCCTTTCAAATTTTAGACTCTGACGATCAACTTCGGATGATCAAGCGCTTATTAAAATCGATGAATATTGATGATAAAAAGTGGCCTGCTAAACAATTTGGCTGGTACATAAGCGCCAAAAAAGATGAAGCACTTCGCCCTAAAGATATTCAAGCATACGATATTAACGAGCAAATGATGCTGCGTGTTTATGCCGCCTACCAAGAAGCCTGTGATAGAGCTGGCTTAGTTGATTTTGCTGAAATATTACTACGTAGCTACGAAGTGTTAAAAAATAACCCAACGTTACTGCGTCATTACCAGCAGCGCTTTGCACATATGCTCGTAGACGAATTCCAAGATACAAATACCATTCAATATGCATGGTTAAAGTTACTTGCTGGCGATACAAATAGCATCATGATTGTAGGCGACGATGACCAAAGTATTTACGGTTGGCGCGGTGCTAAAATCGAAAATATTAAGCGTTTTTTAACTGACTTTAGCGCAGAAACCATTCGTCTTGAACAAAACTACCGTTCAACCGCGACTATTTTGAAAGCGTCTAACGCATTAATTCAAAATAACTCAGAGCGTATGGGTAAAAGCTTATGGACCGACGGTAACGATGGCGAGCCAATCTCTATTTATGCCGCATTTAATGAGTTAGACGAAGCACGCTTTGTAAGCAGTAAATTACGAAGTTGGCTAAATGCGGGTAATGCCCTTCAAGATGCGGCAATTTTATACAGAAGTAACGCGCAATCACGCGTACTCGAAGAAGCTATGCTTCAGGAAGGCTTAAAATACCGTATTTATGGGGGCATGCGATTCTTTGAGCGCCAAGAAATTAAAGATGCGCTGTCGTACTTACGCCTAGTAGGTAATCGTCAAGACGATGCCGCATTTGAGCGCGTAATTAATACGCCAGCACGCGGTATTGGCGACAAAACATTGAGCCATATACGCGACTGTGCACGAGCAGAATCGTTACCGCTTTGGTATGCCGCAAAAGCAATTGTAGAACAACAGCATTTATCTGGCCGTGCTTCTGGTGCAGTAAGTAAGTTTGTAGAGCTCGTTGAACAAATAGAAGATAAAATTAGCGATCTAACTTTACATGAGCAAGCTAAGTACACAATTCAAACCTCAGGCTTGATGGCAATGTACCAAGCAGAAAAAGGTGAAAAAGGCCGTGCTCGCGTAGAAAACTTAGAAGAGCTAATTAGTGCATGTGATCAGTATGAACTTCCTGAAGACGAAGAATATAGCTCACCTTTACAAGGCTTTTTAGCCCATACATCACTTGAGTCAGGTGAAGGGCAAGCAGAAGAGCACGAAGACGCAGTACAAATGATGACGCTTCACTCAGCTAAAGGTTTAGAATTCCCACTCGTGTTTATGGTGGGCGTAGAAGAAGGCATGTTTCCTTCTCAGCAAAGTAACGAAGAGTCGGGTCGTTTAGAAGAAGAGCGCCGCCTTTGTTATGTAGGTATGACTCGTGCAATGGATAAGTTATATATTAGCCATGCTGAGAGCCGCCGTTTATACGGACAAGAAAAATACCATAGCCCATCACGCTTTTTACGCGAAATACCTGAAGATTGTGTTGAAGAAATCCGTATTAAAACACAGGTTTCTCGCCCGCCTGCTGCGGGGCGCTTTAGCGCATCAGTTAGCCATGCCGCGTTTGAAGACAGTGGCTTTAACTTAGGGCAACGCGTACTGCATGCTAAATTTGGCATAGGTACAGTGCTTAATTACGAAGGCAGTGGCGCGCAATCTCGCGTACAAGTTAACTTTGACGACCTTGGCAGTAAATGGTTAGTAACGGCCTATGCACGCTTACAAGCAGTATAAAACACATCTAAATGAGCTAGAACAACAACTAGCTGACGCACATCATCGTCAGCTAGTGTTAATTACTGGCAGCTCAGCTTGGTGTTATGAATTACTTGACTCATTAATAGATGATAACAATACGCTTGTTATATCAAAGCAATGCGTGCTTAAAAATTCATATTGGCCTACCCGTACTCATCAAATTTTAGGGCAAGAATTTGCTCATGCCGTTTACGATGGTTTTAGTGGTTTGCACCCAGATAAGCTTGCAGCACTTGCCGGCGCCGTTAAAGCAGGCGGTATACTTTATTTATTACTGCCCGAATTAAATAACTTAGCTACTTGGCAAGACCCAGCTCTAAGCACAGTGCAATCACATGGTCACACCATTGACTGCAGTTTATTTAATCAACGTTTCGCGACTATTATTAAACAACTACCCGCTTTTCATTTTAGCGAAAAAAATGGCTATACTAATCATAACGCCTGCTATGTAGCTCATAATAAAATTGATTATCTACCACAGCAAAACTGCGTTGAACAAATAGTAAAAGTAGCTAACGGTCGTGCCAACAGGCCTTTACTTATTAATGCTGATAGAGGCAGAGGTAAGTCGGCAGCACTTGGTTTAGCAACGGCAAAACTAACTGATAAAAAGGTAATTATTTGTAGCACTCAGTTTAAAGCTACGCACAGCTGCTTTAAACATTTAGCTGCAGAGTTAGACCTGCAATACAACATCGAAGATAAACAACTCGGCAATTTGCACTATGTTGCTCCTGACGCCTTATTAAATATGTTACCTGAATGTGATTTATTACTCGTTGATGAGGCTGCAGCAATCCCTGTTCCGTTATTGCTAAAAATGCTAGCTCATTACCCTCGTATAGTCTTTGCTAGCACTCTGGTTGGATATGAAGGCAATGGCAGAGGTTATACTATTCGCTTTAGTAACTATGTTAAAACGCATTATAAAGCCTCTAAAGTGATAATACTTGATGAGCCATTACGCTTTGCTAAATACGATCCTCTTGAACAACATACTCGCACCTTATTTGCACTCGATGCACAATATGAAGAGTTAGGTGGTGATCAATCAGGGCAGCTAGTCCATCGTGAAATTACTCAACAATCTCTTGTAAATAATGAGCCTTTGCTACAAAACATTATTGCTCTACTCGCCTTGGCCCATTATCAAAGTAGTGTAAACGATTTGCGTCAACTACTAGACGCGCCATCGCAACGACTATTTATTAGCCAAATTAATAGTCAATTAGTTGGTGTATGCTTAATTGCAATAGAAGGTGGTTTAAGTGAAGAGCTTGCTCAACAGGTTATAAATGCAGAGCGCCGTCCGCAAGGGCATTTGATGGCGCAAACACTCGCACAACTTAGTTTTAATAGTGACTGTTTAACACAGCTGAGTGCTCGCGTTGTCCGAATAGCAATTGATCCAAGCTCACACAATATTGGACTCGGTAAAAAGTTACTTAGCTATTGTGAGTCACAACTAAAAGACCAATGCCATTGGTTTGGTGCAAGCTTTGGTGCAACAGCACAATTGCTTAACTTTTGGCAAAACCAAGGCTTTAATACTGTAAAGCTGGGTTACCAACGTGATAAAAGCACCGCTGAACATTCAGCACTTGTCGTTAAATGCTTAAGTAATAATATCGAAATTATCCAACCGTTAAAAAAGCAGTTTAAAAACGATTTTTTTTATGGACTTTTAGCACACTTCAAAACGCTAGGCTGGCAACTTGTGAGTATTTTAATTGAAGGTTTTAGCGATGAGTTAATAAATCTCGAAACTCGCGCACGATTGGCATTACTCATTAAAAGTAATTATACTCAATTTAGTATCTCTGCGACTCTTTGGCAGGTAGTAAGTCAGTCTCCTTCTTGTATATCTCAATTAACAGGGCCTGATAAACAACTTCTAATAAAGTTAGTGCTTCAAAACGAAAGCGATGAAAAAGTGATTCAACAGTTAGGTTTATTAGGAAAAAAGGAGCTTGAAAATCAATTTAGACGTGTCGTAAAAAACTTCACTAGTGCCTTAAAATAACCCCTAGTCACCTTATCTCTATTAAATCTTATCCATCCTAAAGCTATTTATACAATTTGTTCTATCCTTAAAGCATTAATAGGTAAATTAAGACAAAGGCATGGAATTAATAAACTTTAAAGTGGGCTGCAAAACAATTTCACTTAAAATACTCGATATTTTATTAACAGAGCGCTTTGACAATAATCTAACAACTTTACCAAACAATAATAAAAGCTTTATTGGTGTTAAAGATTATATGGATATACCCACCCCTGTGTTTGACCTAGGTATTATTTTGAATGATATCTCAACTGAACAAAGTAATGCACAAACACTAAAGCAGCTAAGAGCATGGCAAGAAAAACAAATAAACTGGTTTAACATGCTTGAATGTAACCTATTAAACAGCTCGATTTCATTTTCAAAAAATGATACAGAACTGCAAGATTTTGTTCTGTTTTACAAAGAATTTAGCACCGACAATGAAGACTTAAAATTAACCATGTCTCGATTTGATGAGCCTTTTCAAACACTGTTGGAGATAGTAAAAGAAGCCATAACAGCCCATAGCAAAAAAAATCATCAACAAGTAGCGGCTCTGCTCGAAAAAATTAAACGTAATAGCCTCATTCAGCTCGAGCGCTTGTTTGAGTCAGCCAAAGAACAGATAACCCTAGACTATAAACCTATAATCATTTTTACCACTAAGGACGGTTTAAACCCGCATGTTGGATTATTAGTAGATAAGGTCGAAGATAATATCGACTATAAAAAAGAAGACATAAAACCACTAGATAAGCTTACTGAAATTGGTTTTGATATAGATCCACAAACTAAAAATATGATGCGTGGGCTAATCAAACTCGCCGAAAAACACAGTGTATTAATTGATCCAAGCGTAATATTTAAACCTGCTCAATTAGAAGAGCACGCAAGCGAAAAAACTGAAGCCTACGGGCTATTTTAAAACCTTTAAACTTAGTTCTATAATTTAAATGCTAAAGTAGGGCACTTATTGACCGTGTTGGGTAGACTGTAATTGAACAGAGTTAGCGTCCTGAGTCTAAATTAACTTTCTGAAGACGTAAAAAAGCCCGACTATTTCTAGTCGGGCTCTCTACAATTTGAAGCCTGGTGATGTCGTAGTGCCCACAGCGGTGGAGAGCCACAGTGCAAATGCTACGCACTCATTACCGAGAGGAGATTTTTTATACTTTTAACGTCGGGAGTTGCTACGCTCGCCCGACCTACGTGATGGGTGTTGGTGTGAGTGTATGTTAATTGCGCGTATTTCACTTTTCTGCAGACGTAAAAAAGCCCGACTATTTCTAGTCGGGCTCTCTACAATTTGAAGCCTGGTAATGTC
>NZ_PNDU01000312.1:0-3168 GCF_005886635.1 Pseudoalteromonas sp. S558
TCTCAACAAATTTTCTAAAGTTACAGAAATGTATAAGTAACCTGAACTCTGGATAATAAATCTATCTCCAGCAGCTATTATCAGCGCTAACTGCGATGAATCTGATAGTAATGAGTTTAAAGTGGCTACAGGTGCTTACTAACAGCACTACACCAATAATTGCGGGGATAACTTCAAGCAGCCATGTAACTTGATCTTTTGGGTTGATACCGAACCAAATTAATACAATAAAAACAGGCTCAGCCATACATACTTCATTTAAAATCCTTGTCTAAATTGATCGAACTACAGTATTTTGTGCCTTGAGTAGGCTATTTATAGTTTGTTTTTGCCGTTAAGCGGTTAAACAGAGTTGGAAAAAAGCGCTTGATTGTGGGCGCCCAACCACTTAAACCTTTGCCAATAATCACTTCGTCTTTTTTATTACTAATGGCACGAATCATTTTTGTAGCAGCTACGCTTACATCCATCCCATTTTCTATCGACTCTTCTGGTTTATTTTGCGCTATGCCTTGCTCGTTTAGTGAGTTATGTGCAATCGCTGTTTTAATAGAACCTGGGCAAATTGTTAAACAATGAATATTATGTTCCGCTACTTCTGCACGTAGGCAATCCATAAAACCAACAACCGCATATTTAGAACCCGAATAACCGGTTCTAAATTTTGAACCTACTTTACCCGCCACACTACTAATAGACACAATTGAGCCACTGCGCCTTGCCACCATAGTAGGTAGTACGGCTTTAGTAAGTGCGATTAAGCCAAAGTAATTAACCTCCATTAATTGGCGATACACGTTAAAGTCGTTTTCTAAAAATAAGCTGCGCTGCGATACCCCGCCGTTATTAATTAAAATATCAATTGCAGGAAGCTCGCTCATTTGCGCAGTTATTGTGCTCAGTACCTGCTCTGGCTGGGCTAAGTCCAGCGGTAAAACCAAGTGCCCCACGCCTTTAAGGGTTGCTTTTAAATCGTTTAGTTTATCTACATTGCGCGCCGATAAAATTACGCGCGCTCCAAGCTCGGCAAATTGTATAGCAAGCTCTTTACCAATACCTGACGATGCACCGGTGATCCACACGGTTTTATTATTATATTGCATGTATTATTTGCCCTTTTATTGTTATTTATTAGGTTTTAATAAGGTCTGGTAAAATACTCTACGCCTTTGTAGGCCCTGCTATTGCGTTTACTTCATCTTCTAATGTTTTATAAAAACCCATTAAAAATAGTAGCTCAGCAGTTACGTACAAGGGGCCAATAATTAAACCAATTAGGTCATCTACGAATGCCGGTTTTTTACCTTCGTAATAATGCCCAATAAACTGCAGTACCCAGCCAAATACAAACACACCGACACTAATACTCAACCAAGGCCAAAACGCCATTGCCGCAATAGGCTGAGCACCAATAAGGAGTAAAGTGAGTATCACGGCCATAATAAAGCCAAGCGAAAAGCTCAGCATAAAATAATAAACAACTGACGCTAATACAAAAAGTTGTGCACCATCAATAACAAAATTATCAGTTAGAAAACTTCCCACAGGTATTTGGATGCGTGCAAGTAGGCACAGTGCAGCAAATACAATGAGCGGAATACCAAAAAAGTGGGTCAATACATTGCGTTTAGAACGATGGTATAAACCATATTTACCAAGTTGTTGTTGAAGTGTTTTCATTGTTAAATCCTGCTTTATTTTTATATATAAAGTTAACCTTAGCAAATATCAGTACAACAACAATGTCAGGTACCCGACATTAAATAACCTGAACTCTGGATAATAAATCTATCCAGCAGCTATTATCAGCGCTAACTGCGTTGAACTTACTTGCAATAGGCCAGATTAAATAAATTAAACCAATGCAGAAATTATCTTACCCAGTTCATGCTGCGGTTGCATATCCATTCGGTCCCTACCCTGCTTATATTCTTGCTCAAGCATTTTTTCAAGTTCGTTGATTTTATCGTTAATTATGTCAAGATCAGCGCCTTGCCCTTGTAATTCTTTAGAAAGATCTTCTATTGCTTCTTTTAATTTATCTATTTTTTCTTTATTTATACCCAAACGCTGGTAAACAATTGCTTCTTGCGCACGTTCTAAAAACGTTTGATCTTTAGGTGTAGCGTTCATTCCGTTAACATCACTTGCTTTTTCACTAGTAGGGCCATTAATTGCCGCTACTTCGCTTGGGCTTGCCGCTTTAGTTATACTAGCGTAGCTATTGTTACTGTACTGATTTGCAAAGGTTATAGATGTCATTAGCCAAATCCATTGTTGCGTTTCAGGTTGTGTAGCAATTTTGGTTCCAACTAATAAAAATACTAAACCTATTTAAGCTTGCCAGTGCGCACGTGTAATTTTTGCTTATCTAAAATGGTAATGCGTTGATACCCTAAACTAATGGCTTGTAGCTCAACGAGTCGTTGCAGTATTTGATTAATAGTTTGGCGAGTTAGATAGGTCATATCAGCAAGTTGCTGCTGGGATAATACAAGCGGCGTTAAATGTTCTGTATGCTCACTCAGTATTAGAAGTCGATTGCATACCTTTTGCTCAGCACTTAATAATGCGTGATCTTCCATAGAGGTAAACATAAGGCGTAACTTTTGCGCCAACAATAAACCAAACTCTTGCCAATATTGTGGCTGTTCATTTAACAATTGTTCAAGCGCACGCTGGGGTACATAAAAAAGTACCACATCGGTTTGCGCATATACGTCGTGCGTACGCAGGCCGCCATCAAACAACGTGACTTCGCCAAACCACAGCGGTGTTTCAATAAAGCTGAGTACAGCTTCCTTTCCTTCATTGCTTACACCACTAATACGAACTACGCCGCTCAGTACGGCATAAATACCGTTATGCTTATCGCCTCGCAAAAATAGTGACTGTTGAGCTTTAAGTGAACGCGTTTTGCCTTGAGTTAATAAAAAGTTTTTTAAATACTGGCTGCGGTTTTTAAACCAATACCCTTGTTCAATAACGCTCTGCTGTTGTGGAGTCATAATTTTAAATCTCTTAACCAGAGTGCCAGGGCCTGTTGACCTTTCAGGATTAAAATTTGTTCAATCTAGGGGCGATTTAATCGCGGCGCGAGGTTTGTAACCTAGTGGGCTAAGTAAAAACCGAGCAACAAAGAGTAAATTGCCCCTAGACAGAACCCTT
>NZ_PNDU01000313.1:0-10335 GCF_005886635.1 Pseudoalteromonas sp. S558
GTAAAAACCGAGCAACAAAGAGTAAATCGCCCCTAGGACGAACCCGAGGGCAGTGCATGTTTGGCATTTATGCTGCGTTATCGCCTATTTGTGTGGAGTAACCACACTACATAGACTCTGCCTTGCCTAAAAACCAAACATACTACTGCAAATTAAACCTCGAAAGATAAACAGGCCCCTAGCTGTTGTGATCTAAATTACTGCCGCTTATGCAATTAAGCGTATACAGGTAATTTTGCACAAATTGCTTTAACTTTTTCTTTAACTTGCGCCTGTACAGATTCATCAGTGATGTTATCTAGTACGTCACAAATCCAGCCAGCAAGCTCTTTTGATTCTTCTTCTTTGAAACCACGACGAGTGATTGCAGGAGAACCAATACGCAAACCAGATGTTACAAACGGAGAACGTGGATCGTTTGGCACTGAGTTTTTATTAACTGTGATGTTAGCGTTACCAAGGGCTGCGTCTGCATCTTTACCAGTGATATCTTTATCGATTAAATCGAGTAGGAATAAGTGGTTTTCAGTTTTGTCAGATACGATTTTGTAGCCGCGCTCTTGCATTACAGCAACCATTGCTTTTGCGTTTTTAACAACTTGTGTTTGGTATACTTTAAATTCTGGTTGAAGTGCTTCTTTAAATGCCACTGCTTTTGCTGCAATAACATGACATAAAGGACCACCTTGGCCACCAGGGAAAACTGCGCTGTTAAGCTTTTTATAGATTGCTTCGTCGCCACATGCAGAAATAATTAAACCACCACGAGGACCAGCAAGTGTTTTATGCGTAGTTGTAGTTACAACATGTGCATGAGGAACTGGGCTTGGGTAAACACCCGCCGCAATTAAACCTGCAACGTGAGCCATATCAACAAACAGGTAAGCACCGATTTTGTCAGCAATTTCACGAAATTTAGCCCAATCAACAATACCTGAGTACGCTGAGAAACCACCAATAATCATTTTTGGTTTGTGCTCAAGTGCCAGTGCTTCAACTTGTGCGTAATCAATTTCGCCCGTTGCTTCATCTAGTCCGTATTGAATTGCATTGTAAAGCTTACCAGAGAAGCTTACGTGAGAACCGTGAGTTAAGTGGCCACCATGAGCTAAGCTCATACCTAATACAGTATCGCCAGCGTCTAATAATGCTAGAAAAACAGCAGCATTAGCTTGCGAACCAGCATGTGGCTGTACGTTTGCGTAGTCAGAACCAAATAACTCGTTAGCACGGTCAATTGCTAATTGCTCAACAACATCAACATGCTCACAACCGCCATAGTAACGCTTACCTGGGTAACCTTCTGCGTATTTGTTTGTAAGCTGTGAACCCTGCGCTTCTAGTACGCGTGGGCTACAGTAGTTTTCTGAAGCGATTAGTTCGATATGCTCTTCTTGGCGAGCAGTTTCTTTGGTTATCGCGTCAAATAACTCTGGATCAAAATCCGAAATATTCATGCTACGTTCTAACATTGGGGTCTCCTAGGGCAACGTGTATGGTGTTTTTTAGAGGCTTTATTGTACGCTTTAAACGACTCTTTGCCTACGCTCTTAAGTTGAGGATATTTAAACAGGGATTGAAACTATTTCACAGCTCTTTTAAGATGATATTTTTTTATAAAGCCATAA
The DNA here is from genome assembly GCF_005886635.1 of Pseudoalteromonas sp. S558. NCBI lineage: Bacteria > Pseudomonadati > Pseudomonadota > Gammaproteobacteria > Alteromonadales > Pseudoalteromonadaceae > Pseudoalteromonas > Pseudoalteromonas sp. S558. The sequence continues at coordinate 1,629 of NZ_PNDU01000313.1, forward strand.
TAATTTTAAATGAATTATATTTACTACATTTAATTAGTAAATATAACTAAGTGTATTCATCCGTATAAAGTTATAAAAAAAGCGGCTCAAGCCGCTTTTCCTTTTAATTTAACTTAGCCTAATTTAGCGAGCATTTCGGTACGTAACGCGTCGTAATCGGCGTTCATATCGCTTGCTAGGCATGGTTTTGCTAGTGCATCAGCAAGTGGTTTTGGCATATCTAATTCAATATTTAAAATATCCTCTACACTTTCTTTAAACTTAGCAGGGTGAGCGGTTGCTAAAAAGATACCTGCAGCACCAGGCGCTCGATTTTCAACAAGACCTTGGTACGCAATAGCAGTGTGAGGCTCTGCAATATAACCCGTTTGTTGAATTTTTTTCATCACCGATTGCGTGTCTTGCTCGTTTACGCTTGTTGAATAAAAATTATCGTAGCTAAACCAGTTATTATCTAACATTGTTTGTACACGCGGCCAATTGTTTGGCTTACTTACATCCATTGCATTTGAAAGCGACTCAAGCGTTGCGTTTGGCGTCCACGTTTTATCAAGCATAAAGCGCGGCACAGTATCATTTTGGTTGGTTGTTGCACTTAGTTTGCCTACAGGTAAGCCAATAACCGCACTAATCATTGCAGCGCACACATTACCAAAGTTACCACTTGGTACTGATATGTGAGCCGTTGCGCGTTTTTCTTTTGGTAGCTGTGCAATGGCTTCAAAGTAGTAACAAACCTGAGCAACTAGACGGCTAATATTAATTGAGTTAGCTGAGTTTAGCCCAAGTGTTAATTTAACTTCTTCGTCTAAAAAGGCATTTTTAACTAACTCTTGGCAATCATCAAAGCTGCCCTCAACTGCGTAACAATGAATGTTATTACCAAGCGTTGTAAATAGCTTTTGCTGAGCAAGTGAAATTTTGCCTTTAGGGTATAAAATAACCACATCGACATTTGGTTTATTATAAAAAGCATGCGCAACTGCGGCACCGGTATCGCCCGATGTTGCTGTTAAAATAGTTACTTTCTCGTCTTTATTAAACTGCGCTAAACACTCTGCCATAAAGCGACCACCAAAGTCTTTAAACGCAAGTGTAGGACCATGAAACAGCTCTAAACAGTATGTGTTTTCTTCAACTTCCACCAGCTTAACTGGGAAGTTAAATGCGTTTTTAACCATTTGTGCCACAGTGTCGCTTGGTAGCTCATCACCAATTAGGTGTGATAATATTTTGCCGCTGCGTGTAACAAAGTCCATATCAAGCAATGCATCAACATCGGACAGTGGCGGCAGTGATTCAGGGAAAAACACACCTTGATTACGACCCAAACCTGTTTTCACGGCTTCAACGAACGACACTTTTTGTGAGCACTCTTTTAAATTATGTAATTGCATGACTACCTATCCTATAAAGCTGTTAATTGACGCGTGCCGTCGTTATCTAATTTACAAATGTGGCAAAAGCCTTGCTCGTTAATGTAATTTATTTCTAACCACTGCGCGCATCGCTGTGCAGCTTCAAGTGTTTTACATACGCTAAACAAGGTGGGCCCTGCGCCCGAAATACTCACTATTTCAGCGCCCAGCGCTGGCAAGCTTGCTTTGGCTTCACTAAAACCTTTAATAAGCGGTGCCCGGTAAGGTTCTGCTATTTCATCTTTCATTATGCTCAGCGCATCGTCAAAACGTTTAGTTAACAGTAAGCTACTAAATGCCGATAAACGCTGTGCAAACTCAACACTTGCATGCATGCTCAACTCTTTTGGTAAAACCGAGCGCGCTTTTGCAGTGTTGAGTGAAAAACCAGGGAACGCAGCAACGTAGTACCAATTATCATCAACAGGCAGTGCAATCGATTTATTAGGGATTAAATCACCTGTTAATTGCAAACCACCTAAATAACAAGGCGTGATGTTGTCGTAATGACGACCGCCACTTACAACGGCTTCAAAATCAGCCATAAGCTCTATAAGCTCAACTTGGCTTAGGTTTGTTTTGGCAAATTGATCAAGGGCAGCAAAAGTAGCCACTACTGAACACGCACTAGAGCCAAGTCCGGATCCAATTGGTAAGTTCTTTTTAAGTTCGAGCTTTACGCTTGGCATATTAGGCGCAACATGCGCTCTAAAATGCACTAAACACTGATACGCTAAATTCTCATTAGGATCACTTGGTAACTTGTGGGCGTAGTCGCCAGTGCAAATAAATTCGTCGCTTGGTGCTACGCTGACAACTGCTTCATCGCCTAATAAACTGCCATCAATTGGCGCAAGGGCTGCCCCAAGGGCATCAAAACCCACTGCAAAATTACCAATTGACGCCGGAGCATATACTTCAATCATAATGTGCTCCTAGCGCGATAACGTTTTCAAAATATCAGCAAAAACACCCGCTGCGGTTACTTCAGAGCCTGCACCATAACCACGAATTACAAACGGACGCGGTTGGTAGTATTGGCTTAAAATAGCAAGTGCATTTTCGCCATCGCGAATAACACTAAGTGCATGTTTTTCATCTACCGCTTCAATACCTACTTTACAGTGTTCTTCTTTAATTGTACCTACATAACGAAGTACCTTACCTTCGCTCGCAGCACTTTGAATGCGGTCATTAAAATCAGCATCTAGGCTTGGTAGTTTTGCCATAAACTCATCAACGCTATCACCTTGTGCAAAACCAACTGGTAATACCGATTCAACTTCGATATCGCTTAGCTCCAACTTCATGCCGGCTTCGCGAGCAATGATCAATAACTTACGTGCTACATCGGTACCCGATAAATCATCACGAGGGTCTGGCTCAGTAAAACCGCTTTCTTTGGCTTTAATGGTTGCCTCAGAAAGTGATAAACCATCTTGAAGTGCGCCAAACATATACGAAAGTGAGCCTGATAAAATACCGCTAAACTCTAATAACTCATCACCCGCACCAAATAACGATTGTAAATTATCAATTACTGGTAAGCCTGCACCAACATTTGTTTCGTATAAAAATTTACGATTATTCTTTTGTGTTGCCGCAATTAAATCTTGGTAATACGTGTATGAGCTTGTTGTTGCTTTTTTATTGGCAGCAACTACATGAAAACCTGCATTTAAAAAGTCTACATACTGCGCAGCAAGTGCATCTGAAGATGTACAATCTACTAATACTGGATTCACTAAGTGGTTTTGCTTAACAAATTGCTCTACTAACTTTAAATCAAACGCTTGCTCAGATAAGGATAGTTTTTGCTGCCAATCACCAAAAGCAATACCTTCACTATCTAGATGTAATTGACGGGAGTTAGCAACACCATACAAATTGAGTTTAATATTACGCTTTTCAAGCCAAGCTTGTTGACGTTCAAGCTGATTAATAAGCTCTTGCCCTACTAAACCACAACCGAGTAAAAACACATCAATTGACGGCACATGCGTGAAAAAGTTTTCATGGCATATTTTTACTGCGTCATTACATAACTCACCATCAATTACCGCAGAAATAGCACTTTCTGTAGAATCCTGTGCAATTGCCACAATGTTTACTTGAGCTTGTGCAAGCGATGCAAAAAACTTAGCCGCTAAGCCACGGTGCGCGCGCATATTATCGCCCACTAAAGTAACAATGGCTAAATTACGTTGTACTTGTACAGGCTCAATAAGCCCTGCTTGTAATTCAAGTTCAAATGCAGTTTGTAACGCATCCAGTGCAAGCGCTAAATCAGTTTCGTGTACACAAAAGCTAATGCTAAATTCACATGATGACTGCGTGATCAATACAATTGATACGTTATCGTGAGCAAGCGCATTAAACACCTTAGATGCCATACCCACTTTACCTTTCATGCCTGGGCCTGAAACCGTTAGCATTGCAAGATCTTGTAGGCTCGAAAGCGCTTTTACTGGCTCATCAGATGAATAATCATTACCAATTAATGAGCCTTGTGCGTCTGGGTTATGCGTATTTTTAATTTCGCATGGCACGCCTGCTTTAGCACATGGCAAAATTGTTTTAGGGTGAAGTACTTTTGCACCAAAGTAAGAAAGCTCCATCGCTTCTTTATAAGATAAAAAATCTACTTTAGTGGCTTTTTTAATATAACGAGGATCAGCGCTGTATACGCCATCAACGTCTGTCCAAATTTGGCAAATTTCAGCGTCTAAACAGGCTGCTGCAATGGCTGCTGAGTAATCAGAGCCATTACGGCCAAGCGTTGTAAGCTCACCTTTGTCATTACTTGCTGTAAAGCCAGGCATGATATAAATAGTTGCAGGGTTTTCTTTAAGTACAGCTTGAAAGCGCGACTTACTTAAGACTAAATCAGCTTCGGCATCAATATAACCACCAGTAGAAGCAATACAACTTGTCGCTTCTAGGTATCTTGCATCGTGAGAGCTCAATAAAGCCTGCATTAAAGAAACACTAACGCGTTCTCCAAAGCTAATTACGAACGCACGAACTTGCTCAGGGCAACACTGTATAAGTGACACGCCATCTAGTTTATTTTTAAGCTCACCTAAGTTTGGCCAGCTTGTAACTACCACACCACTTTTTTCAACGTCAGCTTTTAAACCTTCACAACGGCTAACTAATATTTGCCATTGCTGCGAAAAATCTAAACCTTGCTCTGCGGCACTTGCCAGTGCAACTAGCGAATCGGTCATTCCACCTGGAGCAGAAAGTACCAAAAGCATTTCATCTTTTAATTGTGCTTTAACTAGCTGAGCTACCTGCTCAAGGCAAGCAAAGTCGGCAAGCGACGAGCCTCCAAATTTTAAAACGCGCATTATTTATGTTCCTCATCCCATAAAACGAAAAAGGCCTGTGTTCTAAGTGAACACAGGCCTTTAAATTTGTTGCACCGACCTATGCCACTATCCAGTAAGAATGGTGGTTGTAATAATGATGGTCAGTACGCGATTAATTGTTTTCATAGGCTAAGACTGCCTTAACAAAGGCTATGCTGTCAACCCTAAATTAAAAGATAAAACAGCCTTTTTTGACAAAAAAAGGCTCAATGAATGCCAAATTTATGCAGTATTTCATACATCCTATTTTTATCTATGGGTTTATTCACAAAATCAATTGCACCCAATTGAGTTACTCGCTGCTTCATTTTTTCTTGAATGTCAGCAGAGATAACAAGTACAAAGCACTCTATTTTATTTGCTTTTATGTGTTCAAGTACTTGGACACCATCTACTTCAGGCATAGTTAAATCTAAACACAATAAATCAAAATTATTCGTTTTAAATAGCTCAATGGCTTTTGCACCATTTACAGCCTGTTGGATATCTACATCAATGCACTGTTGCAGACACCTAATGACCTGTTTACGTGCGACGGTTGAATCGTCACATACCAAAATAGAAAAATTCATAGTTTTTACTACTGAGTGAACATAATTAAATTTGTTAATGAGGAGCTATCCATAGCAATACTTAGCATCCTACGTGTCAGTACCGCTATACGCAACAAAGTAGCGTTAACTCTTTTATATAAAGTTTATATTTGTTACGTTTATGTTAGTGTAGCTAGTTGCTTGTGTGTGCTTAAAAATAAAATAATTTGTAGATTAAAATAAATAGTTAATCCATTACAAGCTTTATCTATAGTAAATTAAAAGTTAACTAGAATATAAAAGGCAAGAAAATTAAATGTTTTATGTATTTTTAAGCATTTATTGACTAACTTTTAACTAAATAAATAAATATAGTCTAAACAAAGGAATAACTGAACACTCATGTTACAACAAAGCCTTTCTAAAAAGTTATTGACTAGCGTGCTATCAGTCTATTTTTTGCTGACATTTGTGGTCACTTGCGGGCAAGTTATTGCTGAGTACGTCAATACTAAAGATTATATTAGAGACGAATTAGCAACGTTACAAAAAACCTTCAGCCGCAGTTTAACTAGAGCAATTTGGGAATTAAATACCAAACAAACCATCACAACTGCTGAGGGGCTATTAGCGATCCCTATGATTGAAGGTATAATTGTGCGCGATGATAGTGGTGAAATAATCTCGCAGCTTGGTCGCTCTCTCGATATACACAAACTATATAGCCAACAATTGGTACAAGAAGAAGTTATTCTTGAAGACACTAAATCAGGTTTATTTGGGTATACCTTCCCGCTGATTTTTGAATTTTCAGGACGCGCAACTCAGGTTGGTGACGTTACGCTTTTTTCTAGTCGAGAAGTCGTTTTTAGCCGCATCATGGTGTCAATTTACTTTTTAATTGGCAATGCAATGATTAAAACTACTTTTTTAATTATTCTTTTTTTAATGGCTTTTAGAAAGCTGCTTACAGATCCCTTAGCCCAACTAACCGATCAAATAGAAAACTTAGAACTTGATGAACTCGAAGGTGAACATATTGAAATTGAAACCGATGAGCATAACGAACTCAAAGTTATGGAAAAATCATTCAATAGACTTATCGATAAAGTAGTTCAATATCGCAAAGAGTTAGAGCTCGCACAAAAAGAGCTCATTATTAGTAATGAAAAACTAGATCAACACAATGTTCAATTAGAACAAGATGTAGCTCGCAAAACATCAAACTTAAGCCAAGCTATGATGGATTTGCAACAACAAAAATACGAGCTCGAAAAACAAAAAATTGTCCTCACCGATGAAATCGATTTACGCCGTAGCACTGAACTTGAACTATTAACAAAACAAACTGAATTAGAGCGTTATGTAGAAGAATTAAGTCTTGCTCAAGAGCGCTTACTTGGCACAGAAAAAATGGCTGCACTTGGCGGGCTCGTTGCAGGGATAACTCACGACATTAACACCCCAATCGGTATTGGAGTAACTGCTATATCGTTTTTACAAGAGCGCCTAAATCAGATAGATGTTGCTTATAAAGAAAAAACTCTTTCACCTAAAGTGCTCGAAAACTTTATTAACGATGCGAAACAAAGTACCAGTTTGCTAACGACAAACCTAGACAGAGCGTCTGAATTAATAGCCAGCTTTAAACAAATTGCAGTTGATCAGGCAAGTGAAGCGGTCAGAACGATTAATTTTAAAGATTACATCAATGAGGTTATTCGCTCACTTCACCCGCAATTAAAAAAAACAGCGCACTCAATTAAGCTCGCGTGTCCTGAGGATCTAATCTTAAATTTACCTGCAGGCGCTATAAGTCAAATTTTCACTAATTTAATCATGAACTCGCTGATTCATGGTTTCGAAGGAAAAAACAACGGCATTATAGATATAAACATAGCCAGCAACGAAACCGATTTAATCATTAATTATAAAGATAATGGTAATGGAGTAACGAGCGAGCAACTCGAAAAACTATTTAATCCATTTTTTACAACTAAGCGAGATCAGGGCGGTAGTGGGCTTGGTACTCACATTATGCTCAATCTAGTAAAACAAACTTTAAGCGGCTCAATTGAAGCCACCAGTAATACTGGTGAAGGTTTAAGTTATGTAATTAAATTTCCCAAAAACATGCAAAAGCCTTTGCCTATATTTAATCAAGATTAAATCGTCATAACAATAAAATCAGTCATTTCGAGATACTGATTTTATTGTTATGATTGAACAAATTTTTCAAATGGATCAATCCCCATGTGGTTTAGTAACCTTATTTGTTACCGCTTTAAACAAGATGTTTCGTACACTCAAGAAGATTTCGATAAAGCATTAGAGCAAGATTTATTTCGTCCATGTACAGGCCAAGAGCTCTCTACATTTGGCTGGACTAAGGCATTTGGAAAGCACGGTGATACGCTATCGCATTTTTCACAAAAAAGTATTTTAGTTTGCGCCAAGCGTGAAGAAAAGGTTCTCCCTGCATCAGTTATCAACGAACTTGTTGCTGAAAAAGTCGATTTAATTGAAGCTGAAGAAAATCGCCCTGTTAAGAAAAAAGAAAAAGATGAATTGAAAGAAAATATCCTTCATGCCCTTCTTCCACAAGCATTTAAAAAATCGAGCCTACAGTTTGCATTTATCGATCAAGAAAATGGCTGGGTAGTAGTAAACAGTGGCAGTTTTAATAAAGCTGAAGAACTACTTGCGCTACTGCGTAAATCGTTAGGAACACTTCCTGTAGTTCCTGCTTTTGCTAATTACGACTTAGATGTATTTTTAACTGATTGGTTAACTAACTTCAGTACGCCAGAAGGTTTTGCTATAGGTTCTGACGCTGAGCTTGAAGAAGCAGATGACAGCGGCGCACAAGTTAAACTTAAAGGCCATGACCTATCGTGTGATGAAGTAAAATCGCATCTTGAAAGTGGTAAACGCGTCACTAAACTTGCACTTGATTGGCAAGAGCGCGTTAAGTTCATGCTGCAAAACGACGGTTCTATTAAGCGTTTAAGCTATTCAGAAACGTTAAAAGAAGAAAATGCAGATATCCCTAAAGAAGATATGGCTGTAAAACTAGACGCAGATTTCATTCTCTCATCAGAAGAGATCAAACAGCTCCTAGAAGAACTTACAAAAGGTTTAGGTGATGCTGACGACTTAGTTAAACCATAACCAGTTAAACATTAAAAAAGCACGATTTAATCGTGCTTTTTTAATGCGCTCAATTTACTAAGGTTAACTAACCTGAACTCTGGATAATAAATCTATCTCGAGCAGCTATTTTCAGCGCTAACTGCGTTGAATTTACTTGCAATAGGCCCGCTATTGACGCGTAAATTCGCCTTGTTTTCACTGAAAATCTCTGGCTAGAGAAAATAAGTTT
>NZ_PNDU01000314.1:0-22717 GCF_005886635.1 Pseudoalteromonas sp. S558
CAACTGAACTACCACTCCATATTTTCGTTGCTGTTTAGGTCTCCCTGACAGCGGCGTGAATAATACGAACCAACCCCTATTTCGTCAAGGGCTTTTTTGTTTTTTTATAGGTTTTTTAGTCATCTGACATCGAAAGGTTTAAAATTTCACCTGATTTGTCATTTTTTGAGCCATTTTTACCAAGTTGATTTTTTCCTGAGTCGGTAACTTTGTCTTCGCCCACTTTCTTTTTCTTTAAAAAAGGCAGCTTCACGTTAAATTTTATCGGTTTTTTCTGGACGAATACACGAATGGATAACCAACCTATTAATAAAATGAGTAAATTACAACCAACTATCAGACTCGTTAGCATAGCAGCTGTCATTTTTTCTTCTTCTGGTTCGCTCTGAATTATTATCTCAGGTTCACTAATTGCTGGTATTTCGATTTCTGGAATAACTTCGATGGGTCGTGCAACTTCAAATTTATACGTTGGCAGGGTCGCCATAAATTCGCGACCATTAATATTTGTGCCAAAAATGGACAGTTCGATATTATATCGTCCCCAATCATAATTTTTGACACTTAGTTGGCGTGATTGATTAGCGACCGCATCTATCACAAACATTTGCTCTTCGTTATTAGGATAGTAAATCTTTCCTTGGATAATTACTGTGGCAGGGTCAACCATTGTGTTATCGATATTAATTGTTAAAAGATGATCGTCTCCATCTTTACCTAGCTCAATATCGTAACTTAGGGGAGGTTCGTGAACGATTAATGGGTTTTGCACTATTTGACGTTCAAGCAGAGGCGTTATGATAGAAAGCACGGGAGTCCACTCACCAGCAGGAAAACTAAACGTTAACTCTCCTGTAAATACGCCATCCCTCGCACGCTCATCTAAGTCATAGCCATCATCTTTATACGTAGCAACATCTTCCCTACCCGCCCCAAAATTTGCATAGTTTTCTTTATTGGTGCTAATAAAACTAAGGTCTAAGTTAACTACATCTTTAAAAAAATCAGCATTGATCAGCTCGCCATCATTTAGTATTTGACCAGTAACTTTAATTGTTTCGCCCCTAAAGATTAAAGAAGGGAATGATTGTACCTCTAAATCTATTTTCCCTAATGCAATAACTCGACTATTAGAGCGGATCCTACCTATGGCCTGCCAAGGGCCTGGCATAGGGTTTTTAATACTAACAATGTCGTAACTAATTTCATCATACCAGTCGACCTCTAGGTTTTTAGCAAGCTCACTCACTAAGTACTTACTTCCATCGGGCCTAACTAAAACCACGGCCGGAGAACCTGGTTCCCTAAAAATTAGCAATGTTATTTTATCTAGGTTGCTATCTATACGAAAACGATTCTCCAGCAGAGGGATCTCATTTTGTTTCCCGTCGCGCTTTAATAGTTCAACTTGCTTAACGCCGTACGCGCTGCTTGTAAAAATACTAGCAACACATAACACGGTTACAAAATATATCGTTTTCATTATATTGCCTTATTCAGCGCGCCATATACATTGGCCGCCTTCTTTATTTACAAGATCTAATCGGGCTTCGTGTGCACTTTGCTCAGCATCGCTTGCTCGTAATACGACTAATGGAGCTCTGTCGCTATTTAAACGCTTAATCCCCCCTTTTCGCTGTTCACTGCCTCCATCTTTATTTTGATTTAAGTTTAGCTTTGTTTGACCGCCTGTCATGGCAAGGTAAACGTCGGCTAAAATCTCAGAATCCAGTAATGCGCCATGTAACGTTCGCTTAGCATTGTCTACATCGTAACGGCGGCATAACGCATCAAGGTTGTTCTTTTGGCCTGGGTGCAAGTCACGCGCCATTTTAAGGGTGTCGAGCACTTGGCAGAATGTATTCGTTTTAGGATAGCCCTGATTAAGCAATGCAAATTCGTTATCCATGTGGCCAATATCGAACGGCGCATTATGAATAACCAGTTCAGCCCCTTCAATATAGTCGAAAAACTCTTGGGCAATTTGATGAAACAGTGGTTTATCACGCAAAAACTCGTTAGTAATACCGTGAACGTCGATTGCTTCCTCTTCGCTTGGTCGTTGTGGGTTTATATAAACGTGAAAGTTATTGCCTGTTAAACGACGGTTTACTAACTCCACACAACCAATTTCTATAATACGATGCCCTTGTTTAGGGTCGATGCCGGTGGTTTCTGTATCTAAAACTATTTGTCTACGTGCCATATCGAATTTAGCCTGATTCTGGTATCTTTCTATAATCACTTTATTGTACATAAAATCAAGGTAAAACAGTGCAAAAAACCGTAGAGATTTACACCGATGGCTCATGTTTAGGTAATCCAGGCCCCGGCGGTTATGGTATTTTTATGATTTACGATGCCCATAAAAAAGAATTAAGCCAAGGCTATAAACTCACAACCAATAACCGAATGGAAATGCTCGCGGCCATTGTAGCCCTTGAATCACTCACTCGAGAATGCAAAGTAAACCTAACAACCGATAGCCAATATGTTAAGCAAGGTATTGAATCGTGGATCACTAACTGGAAAAAACGTGGCTGGTTAACATCCGCTAAGAAACCGGTTAAAAACGTCGATTTATGGAAACGCCTAGACAAGGCATGCAGTGAACACACTGTGACATGGAAATGGGTTAAAGGGCATAGCGGCCACAAGTACAACGAAATAGTTGACGACTTAGCACGCGATGCCGCAGGCAGTAAAGATTTACTAGAAGATGTAGGTTACCAGCCTTAGTTTATTCTAAGCTAGTTGTTATACCAATTTTATTAAAAACATGTTCATTCTATCGCATTAAATAACTCACTAACTGCGTTAAAAATTATTCATATAGAACAACTATATGTCACAATTTTCGCCTTGTTAATGTGCTATTTTCTTAGCGCTATAATAGATCACTTATTTAATGCAATTGGTATTATTTTCTTGCTCGCACGATTTAAAGTGTTGTTTAGATGTTTGCCTAAGCCCCGCACCTTTTACGGGTGAAAATTGCGGCCTTGCATGCCATTTAGGTTTTATTGGCGTAAGTGGTGCCACTCTTTTTCGTGCCACCAGCATATACACACTGCCCATTGGTTTTAAATATTGCTTTGCAAACGTACGCCAAAACTCAAATCTTGATAGCCTATTACCTCTTGCCAGTGATGAGTAGATAAAACGCTCATCACTAACAATTTCAAAGCCAAGTAAGTTTAACCAATCTTTAACCCGTGCTGGTGTAAAAAAGCGTCCTGTCCACGGTAGCTTTTGACCACTAAAAGGCAGCATTTGTGCAAGTCCGCACAAACTAAACGGATTAAAGCCAGTAATTAATATATAGCCGCCTGGAATAAGCGTGCGATGCGCTTCTCGTAAAATATGATGTGGATCTGAGTGATACTCTAAGCAGTGGCTTAATATACAGGCATCAATACTGTGCTCGTAAAATGGCAGCTCATCGATATCTGCCACAACACCAGTATGAGGCCCTGGCTCTGCTACGCACACCTGATGTTTAATCATGCTTGTGCTTGTGTTCAACTCGCCACTTAAATTACCCAACTTAAGCATATGATAGCCAAACATACGCGGCAGCCATTGCTCCATCTTGCGTTCGATATCTGTGCGCAAGTAATCCCCATGAGGAAACTGCTGCCACGACAGTGGTTTGGGTCCTTCTTGAAAGCTAAGGGCTGGTTTCATTTTTTGAGCTCGTTATACTATGTGATAAGTGTCACTTTATAGAGCAATTTACCATGGTGCAAGTCAAAGCAATTAAAGCCTTTTCTGATAATTACATTTGGTGTTTAACTACCGATAACAGTAACCAAGCATGGGTAGTCGATCCAGGACAAGCCGAGCCTGTATTAATGTATTTAGCGCAGCATAACTTAACACTTGGTGGTATTTTGATCACACATCATCACTACGACCATACAGATGGCGTCACTGCATTAGTTGACGCCTATTCAGGGATCTCGGTTTATGGCCCTGCTAATAGCCCGTTTAAAGGCGTTACCCACCCACTTAATGACGGGCAAAGTATCAGTGTGCTTAATACTAACTTTACTATTTTAGCGACGCCTGGGCATACGCTTGATCATATTTGTTATACAAATGCTGAACTTGCTTTTACCGGCGATACATTATTTAGCGCAGGCTGCGGGCGTTTATTTGAAGGCACTAGCGAACAAATGTGGCACTCATTTAATAAACTAAGAGCGCTGCCTGCCAGTTGCAAAGTTTATTGTACGCACGAATACACGCAAGCTAACCTTGCCTTTGCAAAAGCCGTTGAACCACGTAACCCTGAACTCCTTGCCTACAGTAAAAAAATAGATGAATTACGTAGTAACAATCAAATTTCCCTACCAACCTCTATCGGGCAAGAGCTAAAAATAAACCCATTTATGCGTAGTGACCTACCTACAATGACAGAGCTGGTACCGAAAGAGTTTATATTACTCACAAAAAATAATGAACCTTGGGAAAACTTTGCTAGTCTTAGAATGTTCAAAGATAATTTTTAGCGCATTTTAATTTAAAATCATAAACTTAAAATAGATAAATAATTTCAGCCTGGCGTTAAAAAGTCATCCAGTGGCAATATTTGCTCATTACAGGTAGTATTCGCCGAGTTTTTTACCCAATGTATTGGTATTTATGAATAAATCTCCCCTATTAGTAGTCTTGGCGTTCACGCTAAGTGGTTGTCAAACAGTCACAACCTTAGAGTCAGACTCTCAAATTGCCTCGCAAGCAAATCAGCAGCTAGGCGGCGCAAGCCCCAACGATATTAACAATGCATTGATGGTAAACGCACAATATCAGCAAATTGACAGTGAAGAACAAGAAGCCCCCGTGTTTGATGATGTATGGGAGCGCATCCGCTATCAACTTTCTATCGACATACCACAAAACCGCCCCGTTGTGGCAGAGCGTAATTATTACGCAAGGCACCAAGCTTACTTAGATCGTATTTCCAAACGCGCGGAGCCCTATTTACATTTTATTGTTGAAGAGGTCGAAAAGCGTGAAATGCCAATCGAAATTGCACTATTGCCAATTGTAGAAAGTGCATTTGATCCGTTTGGTTATTCTAATCGCAGTGCATCTGGCATTTGGCAGTTTATGCCTGCAACCGGTGAGCGATTCGATTTAAAACAAAACTGGTGGTACGACGGTCGCCGTGACATTGTGCAATCGACTCGTGCTGCACTTGATTACTTATCCTATTTACATAAAACACTCGAAGGCGATTGGTTAAATGCAATTGCTGCGTATAATTCGGGTGAAGGGCGTTTAATGCGCGCGATTAAAAAGAATCGTAAAAAGCATTTACCTACCGACTTTTGGTCTCTTGATTTACCAAGAGAAACAACAGCCTATGTGCCTAAACTATTAGCCCTTGCTGATTTATTAAAACGCTCAGATGACTTTAACGTCACATGGCAGCCTGTTATTAATGCACAAGTAGTTGAAGTGGTTAATATCGGCTCTCAAATCGACTTAGCACTGGCTGCCGATATGGCTGATATGACGCTTACTGAGCTATACAGGCTAAACCCTGGCTTTAATCGCTGGGCAACGGATCCAAATGGTCCTCATTCTTTATTATTGCCCGTAGATAAAGCAGAGCAATTTAGCCAAAAACTGACACAAACAGACATTAAAGATCGTTTACGCTGGCAACAATATACAGTAGCACGCGGTGATAGCTTATCGGTAATTGCTAAAAAGTTTACAACAAGTTTGAGCGCTATTCGTTCGCTTAATAAACTCAAGTCAAATACGATTAAAGTAGGCCAACAATTATTAGTTCCGCTGACTGATGGCGCAATAAATAGCGAGCATTTACCAAAGCAAATGCGCTTAGCTGCAAATAGAAGCACACGAACTAAACTTACCCATAAAGTCAAAAGCGGCGATACATTGTGGGATATTAGCCGAGAATACGATGTGACTATGGATGAATTAGCTAAATGGAATAAGCTGAAGAAAAACTCTGTGCTGCGCCTAAATCAAAAACTAACTGTGTATAAGTCAGCTAATAAACCACAAGCAACAGCAAGCACCAACCGTACTATTACATACAAAGTACGCCGAGGTGATTCACTGGCACGTATTGCGTCTAAATTTAACTTAGCTGTTAACGATATCATTAAGTGGAATAATTTAGCTGGTCAAAAATACTTACAACCTGGCCAAAAGCTAAAACTTAAGGTAGATGTCAGAAGTAGTTAATTTATAAAGCTATAAAAGCAAAAAGGAGCGCATGCGCTCCTTTTTTAAATGTCTTAAGTTAAGCCGGTAACTTATCTAGCCATACTTTTAGCCAAGGCTCTGCTACTGGCCATGGTTCAAAATCTTCACATGCATCTATTTCTAGGCGGTTACCAATAGGTTTTGCTTGTAAATCGCGTAGTAGCTCGTCAAAGCTACGCCCTGCTCCACAAAATGTATCGCCGTAGCATCTGTCACCCATTGCAATTACACCAAATGGTTTATCAGTAAGCATCGGGAAAGTGCTATTCATTGCAAAGTACAACCCAGCCAAATTACTCGGTACATCACCTTGGCCAGTTGTGGAGGTAACAATTAAAATATGCGATGCATTTTTTATATCATCAAGTGATGCTTCAGTAATTAGCGTTGCAGTATGACCCGCTTGCTCTATTGTGGCTGCAACTTCATCGCTCAAACGCTCTGCACCGCCATTAACGCTGCCTACAAAAATACTAATATGTGCCATTAATAATCCTTTTCTTGCTCTGGCCAACCTAGCTGTTTACATATTTCAAGCATGTCTTCACCTAGTGGCGCTTTAATTGTTATTGATTCATTACTATAAGGGTGCACAAAACTAAGCTCTGTTGCAAATAACATTAGCCGTCTTAGCTCAAAATGATCCCTAAAAAATTGATTATGCTGGTTATCACCGTGATTTACATCACCAATGATAGGCAGTGATAAGTGCTTTAAGTGTCTGCGAATTTGATGCTTGCGCCCGGTTTTTGGAAAACACTCAACTAACGAGTAACGCACTGTTGGATACTTACCTATAGGAATAGGCAATGCAGCTTGGTGCAAGCAATTAAACTGGGTTTGCGCTTCTTGCGGTGCTTTATCTTGATCTGCAAACTTATCAGCTATTTTATCAAGTTCTTCTTTAAGCGGTTTATCTAAAAATACCGACTCTGGTGCAAAACCGCGCACTAAGGCCAAATAGCGCTTAGCAATGGTGCCCTCAATAAATAGCTGGTTCATATCGCGAGCAGCTTCAGAGCTCAATGCAAACAGTAATACGCCCGACGTAGGCCTATCGAGCCTATGTACTGGAAATACATGTTGCCCTAGTTGGTCGCGCAGCATTTGCATAGCAAACTGGGTTTCGTGTTTATCTAAAAACGAGCGATGCACTAATAAACCAGAGGGTTTATCTATAGCCACATAGTTTTCATCTTGATACAAAATTGTCAGCTCGCCATATTCAATAGACGCTGGGCGCTCACTCATTTGGTTCTCCTAAAAAGGTATCAAGGGCTGTTAGTAATTCAATTATTTCAGCATTTCCTGCTTTATTCATAAGCGTCATTTGCGCCATAGGGGCAATATCAAAGTTACGTGGCAGTGGTTGCTTATGCGTTATTAATTGCTGTATTTTTTCAATAAATACAAATTGTAACCACTGCTCAAACGCCATTGTATCGTGGCAAAAAGGAGTGTTTGAAAGCAGTGCATCAGCGTCTGTTGGCTCACTTTGCCAAAGCGCATGCTTTTGTAAAAGTGCCGTTAGCTGCACTAAATAAGTTTGGGTTTGCTGGTACATAACCACCCTCTTTTATATATGTAATGCAATTATACCCTGTTCCCTCATAGGCGGCTATGGCGTATAATTAATGTAATTTTGCAGTAAAAACAGTTGAGAAAACAATGAGTGATCAAATAGCTACATTAGGTCAGCTTTTAGATGGTGCGGGTACTCAGTGGCGTGCTTTTGATATTGGCAGGCACATTACTAAGCTTGATAAAAAACAGTTTTTAGCTATTGAACAAGCTCAAGTGCCATACCCTTACCCTCTTGCTGGTCATGCATGGCTCGCCATTCAATTTTGGGATACTAAAGCCAGTAAAGAGCCGTATGTATGGTTTTTAAAGTTTCCACTTGATGAGCAAAGCATGCTGGTAAGTGCTAGTCGCGATCACTTTGCTGATATGGTTATTCAAGCGCTAGGGACTGAAATTACAGGTGAGCAAGCCGATGGAAAGCTTGATAATAACCCTTATGTTTTTACGCCAAACGCAAATAAATTAGCGGCATTTAACGCCCAAGTAAAAGTACTATTAAAACAGCCTGCGTCGCAGTACTACAAGCATGCGCAGTTATACTTTAGCGGTAAGGTTGGTTTTGATAACTGGCAAAGTGTTGCATTACAAGGTATTGCCGATTTTGCACTGCGCTTAGACAGCGATACAAACTTAAGTAATCTGCAAAAAGCATGGCCACATTTGCCTGTTGAAGTACTGCAACCACTCAGTGCTATGCTTGAACACGTTGAAATACCAACATCAATGAGTAAGTTACTTGTTGATTACGCACAAACAGCGATTAATAATAGCGACACTGTAGCGATAACCGCAGCACTAAGATCAATATCAAAAGGTCAAGCTCAAGGGCTATGCGCTCAATTGGTTGATACTGTACTAAGCTCACCTGCTGGGCAAGATTCGGATGTGTTATTAACTATAGCTGGGCGCTGTTTTAAGCAGTTAGAAAACCCTGAACGCCTGCACGTATTTATGGATAACTGCGCGCATCATCAACAAATTGATGAGTTGTTTCCAAGTATTTTTGCTGACTTAGTTGCAATACCGACTATTCGCCCGCATTTATTAGGCTTATTACGTAAAGAAAATCGTAGCGAAACCCTCGCGCGTGCAATTGGAAGGTTATTCTCTTAAATGGCAAGTTTATGGACGTTCATACTTATTGGTAGTGTAATTTACTTATTTTGGCTTAACCGAAAAGTTGCTGAAGCGGCGAACGTTCATGCTAAGCGCCAAAGTGAGCAGCTCCAAGTGCAGCTGATGAGCGTTGCATGCGCAAAACGTCGCTTTGGTTTTTTAAAGAACGGCAAGCCTGGCATCAAAAGTGAATTTATATTTGAGTTTTCAAGCGACGGTGAAAATGCTTATCAAGGTGTGTTAATTATGGAAAATGAGTTTTTGAAAAGTGTGGTTGTTCCGCCGCATAAAATATAAGTGGATTTAATCTAGGGCTAAATTAAATTTACTCCAACACAAAAAACTAAGGCGTAACTAAAGTTACGCCCCAATTGGACTGCTTCCTGCTAGATATCCGTTATCTATAAATCCGTATTATCATCCCCTGAACGAGTAAACAACCTTGTCTACCCTCACATTGCATCCTGCAATATCCATAGCCATCTTGGCAAACCCGCGCAAACTAACGCTTGGCTACATCCTGTAGCATCGTCCATGATAATCCTTTGAAGTAGCTCCTGCCACTTTAGTGCATCATGCACTTCCTGTTCGTCCTTGCTGTCCTTGTTAACTTGTCCTTTTTGCATCCTGCGAGCTTCTGCTATGTTGCCTATTCCGTATCCTTGGCAGTAACTCAGTCATTGAGCTATGTCTTCTTGACAAAGTAAAGTTTAAAGCAATTAAGGGGGAGAAATAGCACTTAACATTGAAAAAATAACTGTCACAAAAATGAAAATATAAAATTAATATTTAATAACAATGATTTAAATAAAAAAAGACCACTTAATAGCCGTCTTTAACTGATAATGCTCACGGTAATGTAAGAGATATCTCACGGACTTACGTCCATTTGGGCGCATTGGCTTACACATAATTTTAAATAGTTGGCTCAATTATTGACTTAAATAGTAACTCGCCATCTACTTGGTTAAAAGTAAGGTGTTTAAATGCTTCAAACTTTTCGGTTTTAAAAAATTCAATGTGTTCTTTACGCGTAACAAATACAGCCATACCGGTTGACTTAGCGTTTGATTTAACTAAATCATCTAACCCTCTTAATAAATAGCGACCAAACCCCTGTCCATGAAAATGCGGATCTACAGCGATAAATGCTAAAAAGTAGTAATTACCTTTATCTGTAAGGGCATCTCTAATTGTTTGTTCTTTTTCAATTAACTGATTGGTCTGCAAATAACCAGCACTCAGCATCAACTTTAATCGCCAGTGCCAATAACGTTGGGCTTGCAGTTGGCTATTTGATTCAAATACACAGGCCACTGCTTTTAATTTATCGTCACGGTATAAACCAATAAGCGGCTGCTTCTCTTGCCAAAAACTACTGAGTTCTTCGCGAATTAATGATCGTAATTTTTTTTCATAAGCCGATTTATTTTCTTCACTATGACCGAGCATGTTTTGTAATACGGGATCGTCATGATAAGCCTGGTAAATTAGGCTCGCTGCAGTACTAATATCTTCTGCCGCTAAATACTGTACGCTGAACGTGTCTGCTTGTATGGCTACACTCATTGTATTTCCTTTATTATTTTAGCTATAGGCTGTTTAACTTTATACCTAACTATATACCTAAAATTATTAACCGTAAATTCAGCGAGAGTTTAACTAGCAGGAGGTACAGTTAGGTACTAGTATGAGTTTTCATTCATTTAAGGAGCAAGTTCATGGACACGACGAAACACGACATTAACACACTTTTTGCGCAGCTTGGATTACCAAATAGTGATGAGCAAATAGATGCATTTATTGCCTCACATGAATTAGAAGACACAACACTGCTCCAAGAAGCTTCTTTTTGGGATGAAGCACAACAGCACTTTTTAGCTGAATCCCTTGCAGAAGACGGTGATTGGAGTGAAGTAATTGACGAGTTAGATGTACGCCTTCGTCAAAGTAAGTAATTTTATTTAATGTCCCTCTCCCTTATTTATTGCTAACATAGCACCTACGCAGCATTTATATGCTGCGTATTTATTTTATTAAAGAGTTATATACCTAATGAATTCAGTTGTATTTGATGCAATTAAAGTCCTTCTTGGTGAAGGCAAAACTCCTACTGTAGCATTAACTAAAAGTCGTTTGGCACAACCGGTTCCTATGCCGATGATTATTGCTGCAGTAAGCCAATATAAAAATAACCCTGATTCAATTAATAACTTCATGAGAAACCCACAGCAGCCAGAAAATACTGAACTTAAAACCAGTCAGTTAGATAGAATTGAGCAAAAACTCGATAAACTGCTTGCGCTGCTAGAACAAAAATAATTTGAGACTATAAATGTTCGTTGTTGATTTAACTTTTGATTGCTACCAAGACACCACCTTAGAACAAGCCGAACAAGCAATAAATCGCTTAGTAAATGCACTGCGTTTTAATGGTCAAATAATGGGTGAAGAATTTCCAACCGTTTTAAAGGATGGCTTTTTTATTACCCGTGTTATGTGCCCGACGGAAGATGCCATGCATCCGTTAAATAATAGTCCGTTTGTTAAGCACAGTATCGAAAAATTACACAGTGCTGGGCTACTGGCACCAAAAGTAAAAATAATTGGACAAGATATTCACTCCAACGGCGCTGATTGCTGTAAAGAGCCATCGAGCTATATTTTATATACCACGTATGTACACACTTGCAGCCCACTTTATTGTGGTGATGACTTTTTGCCTGTGCCGCTATTTCGTATTCCGGCAATTGCTAATGGTGACTATAAAACACTTATAAAGTGGCAAGAGGACTGGCAAGCTTGCGATCAAATTCAGATTAATGGTGCAACCCGTTGTGAATTCCCCGCACTTGAAGAAATATCGAGTATTAAAAGCGACTTATTTAGACGCGGAAAAGACATAACAAAACGCATTAGCTTTTTAACTAAAAAACCGACCTATTATTATTTATACCGCGTGGGTGGTGTAGATAAAGCGTCTGAGCTTGAGCGAAAATGCCCTAGCTGTCACGGCAATTGGAAATTACCTGAGCCGTGGTTTGGGTTATTCGATTTTAGGTGCGAGCCTTGTGGCTTAGTATCTAATATATCGTGGGATTTTCAGTGAACACACTAAATTAATGAATAACAACAGCTTGGTGCTAACCGCACCGAGCTGATTGTTTAGTAGACTCTAAACCTCTAGCGACTTTAAAAAAGCATCAATATTTGGTGCCAGTACATGGTGTGTTTTTTTGCCTACGTGCTCTAAACACACTTCACCGGTGTGAATCAAAACACTTACCAGCAAATCATCTTGATCTGTTAAACCAATAAACACCGTTTCTGGCTGTTTTAACTTACGTTTCATTAAAACGTGACCCGTTATATTTTGTTGTAATAAATTAAAGTCTTCTTCATTCCACGCTTGAAGTAATTCCACTTTGTGGCCATCAATACTGGCTAAAATACTGCCGCCGTACATATACCCGTATAAAATGCTAAGCTCTTTTGGAAATTCAAGCTCAAGTGCACTGGCTAAATTGTTTAGTGACCCCGTAGGCTGCTGCAAAGCCCCATGCCACTGAATGTTTCCTTGCTCGTCTACCTCTCCTACTTCGCACGGACTTGGCCACTGCTCATCATGAGCAATCAGCGGGTATTTTGAGGTTTTTTTAAAGGTTTTTTCACTAAATTGTGTGTGAAGTTGGGCTAACTGCATAGCAACAGACATACTGTGAAACTCATTCAAATTAGATATAATGCTCCTATTGTAACTATTTAAGAGCAAACATGACAGATTACAGCAATTCTCCAGATCTAAAAGGCAGTGTATTAGGCCAATCTACCGAGTATGTGGATGTGTATACACCGAGCTTGCTTTTCCCTATTGCACGCAAGCTAAATCGTGATGCTTTAAATATTGATGAAGCCGCACTCCCGTTTAAAGGACAAGACATTTGGACTGGTTACGAGCTTTCATGGCTTAATGCTAAAGGCAAACCACAAGTGGCTGTCGCCCTCTTTATTTTTGAATGTCAGAGCAGCCATATTATTGAGTCAAAGTCGTTTAAACTTTATTTGAATAGCTTTAACCAAACCCGATTTGAAAGCATTGAGGTAGTAAAACAGCACTTAATTGATGACTTATCAAGCGCGGTTAACAGCCCCGTAAAAGTAACCTTATATAAGGCTGATGAATTTAATTGCTTACCATGCACCTCCCTGCCTGGCGAATGTATTGATGACTTAGATATTGAAATTGATAATTACCATATTGACGCGCATTCGCTTAAATCACAACGTGATGAACTCGTAACTGAAACCCTGCATAGCCACTTACTAAAATCTAACTGCTTAATTACCTCGCAACCTGATTGGGCCAGCATTATTATTAGGTATACGGGAGAGAAAGTTTGCAGAGAGTCACTATTACGTTATTTAATTTCGTTCAGAACGCATAACGAGTTTCATGAACAATGTGTAGAGCGTATTTATAGCGATTTAACCACGCAGCTTAATATTAAAGAGCTAGAGGTTTACGCACGTTATACCCGCCGTGGTGGGCTTGATATAAATCCGTATCGCTCTACGCATTATAACGATACACCGTTCGCGGTTAAAATTAATCGTCAGTAAGTTTTTTACACTGGAATATGAGTGTTGAAAAAGGAGCCTTGGCTCGTTTTCTATTTGTATATTTAATTAATACCAATTCGCTTAATTAAGTGAGCTATTTTGAGGCTGGGAAAACGTGTTGATAGCTAGGCAAAAAAATTGCTATTTAGTTGTTCTCGGCAATTGCTCCTGCATTGCTCTACCTTCTGCATCCATGCAGTCGTAAATGATAATTTTTTAACGCAGGTAGCGACACGTTTAGCCCCGCAAAATGATTAAGTATTATTGCGGATTGGTATAACTTCGCGCTTAGTGGGTATCGGCATGCCACACACATCAACGTAGTTATGTGCTTTAACAAACCAAGGTTCATTACGGTTTTTACGAGCACGGATCAAA
The DNA here is from genome assembly GCF_005886635.1 of Pseudoalteromonas sp. S558. Lineage (NCBI taxonomy): Bacteria > Pseudomonadati > Pseudomonadota > Gammaproteobacteria > Alteromonadales > Pseudoalteromonadaceae > Pseudoalteromonas > Pseudoalteromonas sp. S558. The sequence goes on from NZ_PNDU01000314.1 coordinate 13,948, forward strand.
TCTTTAAACACCGGTGAATTTGTTTTCATTACTTTAAAGATACTTTTATCGCTTTGGACATCGCCAAGCACTTGTATATTCGTAATTGGATTAAATGCTTTACCTTCAATTGGTGTACGCGCTAAACGGTTAAAATGCTCTATCCCTTCTAGCACTCGGCCGAACACCGTAATATTTTTATCAAGATAACGCGGCCCTTGCCCTATCGTTACAAAAAACTCCGTGCTCGCACTATTTATATCGTTATCGCGCGCCATTGCAAACACACCACTGCAGTGTACTTGCCATGTTTGCGTATGTGCTGAATTTTGAGCTACTGCAAAGCCGTTTAAAAAACCGGTAACTGGCGCATATCCGTCGCCATTTAGCTCAGTAATTAAAAGTGGTTTATTTGTTGTTAAATAAAACTCAGCAGGAACTGTTTTATCTGCCGTTTTAATTAACTTTTTACTCGAGCTATCGCCACCTTGTGCGACAAAACCTTCAACAAACCGATAAATGCTAGTATTTTTATAGAACCCTTCTCGCGCTAACTTTTTAATATTTTGAGTGTGCTTTGGGGCAAGCTGTTCATTAAGCTCAATATACGCATCGCCCGTTGGCAGCGTTATCTTTAAAATATTTTGACCGTCAACTACTCGCCAGTCGTTATCTGTTGCACTGGCAACTACCTCACTCGCGCTCATTAAAGGTAACGATTGTTTAGTAACGTCCTTGTTACGTATTTGAGCGCAACCACTTAGTAAAGCGGCTAACAAAACCGACAATATCATTTTTTTCATCACTCACATCCTTAGAATTATTATTTTAGTTATTCCCAGTCAAATTTATATAGCACATCAACATTTTGATACAACCCACTGGTTATCTCTATATATAACTGTGAAAGTAATTGATAGCGCACAGCCACTTCACTCAATGAGTCAAAAATACCAACGCTGTATTTTACTTGCAAACTAGGTGCAACATAACCAGATATTTCTACTTTGGTGTTATCGCCAGTACCTTTAGAGCTTAAGCTCACATCCGACAATCCAAACGTCTCACCCACCTTAGAAACCACCCCCTCACTTCGGCTCACACCTTGAGAAAGTAACAGTTGTGTAAGCATAGCGTCGCTTGAGCTGTCACCTTCTCCTAGTGGTTGCCCATTAAGTAAATACGCAAGTGCTTGAGCTTGATCCATTGCAGGCTCAGAAAATATTTTAAGTGTTGGCTGCTTTATAGTACCTGTAAGGGTAACGCCTGCAATAACATCATTAGCAGTATTTTCTGGATTACGAATAGCTTTAATATTTAAGTATGGCTGCTCTATAGAGCCACTAAAGCCAATTTGACCTGTCCTTATTATTAAATCTTGTCCAAATGCTAAGTAAGTCCCTTCAATTAAATTTAGTTCGCCGGTTGCAATAGTGGGCGCCCCTTGGCTCATTTTAATAGCTAAATCTCCAGCGACTCTTGATGCCAAACCAAAGGACTCTACTTTCACATCATTTTTTAAAATAAGTTTTAAGTCAACATCGTAATCAAAAGGCATCTTTTTAGTTGCTGCTGATTTTTGATCCACAATAATTTCATCATCACTCACTTGTACCGCCCCCTCTGGCAGCTCTTCAATCTCTATACGGCCATAGGGTACAATCACTTCACCAACAAGCTTTAATGCGTTATTGGCTAAGCCTACTTTTAAATCTGGTGATACTTTAAACACAACACCTTGCTGCGCACGTACAAAAAATTGCTCACCTAATACAGATACGTTAACGATAGGTTGTTCGCCTTGCCAATCAACATCACCACTTAACTTAATTTTGCCACCTTGAGGGTCGTTTAAATTGCCTTTAACTGTTGCTGTTGTTTTGTTAAATAAGATATTTACATTCGACTTTTCAAGAGCAATAGGCAGCTGTTCACCTGCTAAATTAATGTCTTCAATATTCAGTTCGCCATCTAAAAGAGGATCCTTTAACGTACCGGTTAAGGCCACTTGCCCGCTGATAGCGCCCTTTATCTGTTCAAGTGTTTCTAAGAAAGGTTGTATGTCTGATAATAAAACCTTATTTATATTCACATTCCCCTTTAGACTTTGTTTATTTTGTATATCATCGATATTTATTTGCGTGGTAATTTTACCCAGTACACTGGATTCTAAATTAGCCTCAAACTTGCCTATTTGCGAATCTGAAAACGCACTGATGTGTAATGTCTCTATTGGCAATTTAAAGCGGTCTTCTTCTGAGGTGAGAATTGCGGTTAATTCACTGGCATTTAAGTTAGCGCGTAATGTTTTAAGCGCACCTGACTGCCAATTTGCAGCAAAGTCACCCTTTACGTCGCCTTGTGTGCGAATATTATTGGGCAATAAGTGCTTGAGTTCTTCAAGTGATAAGTTACTTAGCTTTGCACTAAGCTGCCCAAGTGTATTCGTTTGCAATAAAGTATCTATGCACAATTTACTTTTCGCCGATTGCCAACAATGCGCACTTACATCAAAATCATTATTTTGTGTGTTTACCATTAAGGCAATTTTTTTTGTGTTGCTAAAACTTAGTTTATTATCACTCAACGTTATATTGCTTATTTCACCATTCCATACGCTGCTACTCATTTTTCCGTTAACTTCAAACTCTACAGCGCCTTTTTCTGCATCTACTGATGCGGTAACTTGGTGATCTGTTTTGTCGCCACTAATATCAATTTTTACGCTGTTAATTTGCTGTTCGACCACAAGTGCCGAGCCAACACTTACCGCAACATCGGTTTGCCAATCGGCTGCGGTATCTAAATGCCCTTTTAGTGACAGTTTATTTATATTAATTTCATTAAAAATAAAGCTCTCTAGCATTAACGCCAAGTCAACGGATGGAGTAAGCCTATCCCCTCTCACTTTTAAATCAGCATTGCCATTAGCAATAAATGGCAAATTAGCCTCTTCATCACTTTTTAGCATTACTTTGCCATCAACCTGCCAAGTGTCGTCAACGTGTCCGATTAATGCTAACTCATTGATGCCACTAGTTAAATAAAAGCTATCAATATTAGCTTTTAACGTATTGTCTAGCTTAAAGTTTGAAGCGAACTCTAGTGGTACATCGTTAAGTAATCCGCTTAACGTTGTATTATTCATTTGTAGCTGCCATTTATCATCAGCGGCATTAAACGAGCCTTTAAACTGACCTGAAATATCACTGGTGACGGCATCAGTTAAGTACTGCGCTTTTAAGTTAGCAAGCGTGCCATTAAAGTTAGCCTGTATGCCTTTTTGCCAATCAATATTAGCGTTTATAGTGGCACTGCTTTCGTTCGCTTTAATACTTAGCGTTTGTAAGGTTGCTTTGCTGAGGCTGCCTTTTAATTGGGTATTTAAGTCAACCGCTGGGTACGCACCTAGTTGGCTACTCGCCTGCAATGTAAGCTGATAGTCGTCGGCATTACCTTGTGCATTAAGACTAACATTTTGCACTTTAAGCTCATTACTTTGTGCATCAATAAGCCACTGTTTAATTTTGCCATTTAACTCAAACGGATAGTTTTTTTGCTTTAAATTTGCTGTTGCCGTTACATTGAGCGGGTATTGTCCCTGCGTTTCTAAATTTAGGTTTAAGTTTGATAAATCACCACTCAACTGCAAGTTGGCTTGGTGCTCATCACTTTGTAGAACAACATTCCCTTTTACGGGCAAGTTCCCTGCAAGCTCTGCGTTAAGATGCGTATTAAGCTGCCACTGTTCATACTTTGCTGATAATGACTCTAAATTAACAATTGCATCTTCCAAACTCAATTGCAGCGCTATGCTCTCAATCACATACTGAATTTCGTCTTGCTCTATCGTGACTTTAGCTATTTCAAACTCTTCAATGACTAAGTCAAGTGGTGAAGTAAATTCTATATTAGGCAATGCTGGTAGCTGCGTTATGGGCGCTTGAGTATTTTGCGCAGTTTGTGCTTTAGGGTCTTGCTCTTTTAATGCAACCAGTATACTGGGGATATTCAGGCTTTTAACTGTTAGCTTTGAATCGTCTGCTCTTGCTGAGAGTTTAAAGTTATTAACGCTTACTTTTGCACTTGGATGCTCTAGAGTGAATTTATTTATCGCAATGTTTTTTACAGCAATATTAAAAGGTAAGCTGATTTTTTCAAGTGTCTGTGCAGGGATTTGCTCTTGTGACTCTGTGGTGTTTAGTAACGTTAAATCTATAGATTTAGCGCTGAAGTTATCTATACAAATACCATCGCACTGCCACCAAAATAAATTGAGCTTTAATTGCTGAGCATTAAAATCAAGTCCATCGTTCTTAAATCGTACGTTAAACGTATCGTTATATAAAAAACGCCCATTTTTTATATCTATGTTCAAACCATCCACTGCTTTATTAGCACTGTAAGCTATAAACTGATTACCTGGCGCGGTAAATAATAAACAAAATAATATAACTAAAAGGCTCACTAATATGGCACTTGCGACTGCGGTTACTTTTTTAAATACTGACATTAAATTTCAGGCCCTATAGTAATACTCAAACGCGTACTTTTACTGTCTTTAGTTACGCCCCATGCATGGTCGATTCTGACAGGGCCCACAGGTGTTAAATAGCGAAAGCCAAACCCAGCACCCACTTCGAATTGGTCTGAAAAATCATTTGTTGCCGTACCACCATCTACAAACAAAGCAGCTCGCCAATTTTGAGCAAACTGGTAATTATATTCAACAGTGCCTGATAGTAAATACTTACCCCCAATCAATTCGCCTTCGTCGTTTTCTGGTGAAATAGACTGGTACGCAAAGCCTCGAACACTTTGATCACCACCGCCGTAAAAGCGCAGTGAAAATGGTACGTTGCTTATATCATCAACAAGCATGGCTCCCACATTGCCTTTTAAAAAAACTAAATGGCGATCTAAATACGTCCTTAACCAAGCATGCTGTAATTGCACTCTTATTAAATTAGTACTCGAGAGCATGTCATCTAGAGCGAATTCAGCAGATACCAACCACTGCTCTCCCCAATAAGGCGTAGTTCCCCCTTTCGATTTTTTACGTGCATAACTAATGCCCGGCATTAACATTTCAGTGGTTTTTTCTACTTCATCGCCTATTCGATAGGTTTCTTGGTCGCGGCGTAAAAATGCTGTTCTTACCCACTTGTTTTCAGTCAACCATTGGCGTTGAACTTGCCCTGTTAGTATTTTACTATAAGTGTCGTTTGTCAGTTCATCTTCTAATTTGTAACCCACCGAGAAGCGCCATAAGTCATCATTAGGATCATCAATAGGTACTGTGTAGGCCATTGAAATGTCTTGCTGCTTTTGTGACACATTTAGATTGCTTTCGAGGTAATGCCCATCTTCTGTTATCCATGGTTTAGACCATTTAAAACGTACTTTGGGGCCTAAATCGGTGCTATACCCACCACCAATTTCATAACTATTTGCTGGTTTGTGTAAAACATCGACCTTAATTGGCACTTGGCTATTTTTACGTGCTGCAATATCAGCGTATACACGCACACTTGCAAAGTAAGGGGTACTTGATAAATCAAGATTGTAATCGGCAATAAGCGTTGATTTATAAGGCTGGCCCACAGAGAAAGGCGCTAAAGATCGAATATATTTTACAGCCGGTGTTTTATTCGCTATATCAACAGGACCAAACTGATAGCGCACACCGGTATCAATTAAAAACGTAATAGCTGCGCTATTTTTTTTAAGCGACACTTCTAGTTTTCTTGCTGGCCATTTTGCATCAAAATAACCTAATTCTAATAACATCGACTCTATTTTTTTATGGGCTGAATCGTAAATACCATGATTTAAGACATCACCTTGTTTAATATTGATGTTTTTTACTAATGCTTGAAGAGCTTCATCATTTTTACCATCACCGTTTAAAGCGACGTTAATTGACTCAATTCGGGTTGCAGGGCCTCGTTCAACTTTAACAATTAAGTCGCTGTCGTTTTTGTCAAAATCAACCTCAACAACAGGGCTGTAATAACCTAGCGCTTTTATACTGTTTTCAACTTGTTTTTTTGCATAGCGGCGCAGTGTGCGTGTTGGTTTTTCACCAATGAGTTGTTTTAAATACAGAGCAACGTTATTTTCTAGCTCGCCACCAAGCCCTTTTATTTCATAATCTTCAATCACTTTCTCAGAAGAAAAAGCCTGCGTATTAAAAAAAATGAAGAAGACACACATACAACGTAAAAACTGATTGAACAAGTAAATATCCTTTGCTTTATATTTTTAAAATGTCGTTGATTTCAGCTCGCATATTATCATAGTAATAATGAGCCCAGCATTAATTCAAATATTAAAATTAGTACGCCTTATGCGTTTATTTTGGTTACAATAGCAATAACAAGCACAAAATAATTTAATGAGTTTTTTAATGCAATTTCCTGATGATGATAACGGCCAACTTTTAGCCGAAATAGCCGCTGAAGGCATCGATTTAAATAAAATGCACCAAGTTGATTTTTATATTTTATTTGAACAACAAGCTGATGCAGAAAAGTTTGCAAAGGAAATCGTCACTGATGCCTTAGTACAAAATGCTAAAATTGAAAAATGCACCGAAACGGGTGTTTGGGAAGTGATTGCTCAAGTTCAAATGGTGCCTGAGCACACATTACTTGGTCAAGCTGAGCAATACATTGAAAGCATTGCCAATAGCTCTAACGGCTATGGCGATGGCTGGGGATTAATGGACAGTGAAGAGGCTTAAACGCTGTTAGTCTAAAATCTCCATCAGTTAAGCTTAACGGCTTAACTGATTCGCTTTCCTAAAACTCCCTTTATAGTCAAATAACTTATCTACGACTTTCCAACCATATTTTTTACTTTTACGAGCAATAACAAAATCAGGTGACACTAAATCAAATTGTGCATCAAAAACCTGCTGCGCCGATTTAAAATCTATTGGCATTTGTCCATGCCCTACCCGCTTACCAAACTGTTTATTAAAAATATATTGCGCACCTTTATTACCCATATTATAAATCTCGTCGCAACTTGTGCCATCTTCATCAAAATACGTAACTTTAATCATTTCATCTTTTAGCAAGGAAATGCTAAGCCCGCTGCACCTTAATACCAATGCATCTTTTAAATTAAGCGCATTTCTTAGTTTGTCATCAGGATCAGCCATTACTGCACCGCAATCGTGGCACTTTCGTGCTGCAATGTCATTTTGAGCGCCGCACTGCTCGCACTCTTTAAATCTAAAGCGATAATCACACTGTTCTTTGTGCCCCGCATCGTCTTCTAATAAACCTTTACAGCGCCTACCAAAGTGTTCGATTACTTTTCCTGCTGAATCAGTTTTACCCCAAAATATATTCGCAAAACCACATCCAGGGCACAGTACCTGAACGGGTTCATTATCGCTATCACCTTTTTTATCACCTACTTCAGGATAAAATAAATCAAAACCGTTACCAGCGTAGTCAATAACTAAACAATCTTTCTTTGAATCCGACAATCTTAACCCTCGTCCGACTATTTGCTGATATAAACTTACAGATTCCGTTGGTCTTAAAATAGCAATAAAATCGACGTGAGGCGCATCAAAGCCGGTTGTTAGTACCGATATATTAACTAGATACTTTAATTGCTTAGCTTTAAATTGCTTAATGATTTTATCGCGCTCAGTGTTTGGCGTATCACCTGTTATAAGTGCACTTTGATGAGCTGGCAAATAGCTTAATATTTCCTGAGCATGTATTACTGTGGCGGCAAAAACCATAACACCTTCACGCTCTTCACTGTATTGAATTACTTGCTGTAAAATAGTTTTCGTTGCACGGGTACTCTTTTTTAAAAGCGCATTCATGTCATCGGTCGTATATTGCCCAGATGCATTTGCATTCAAAGCAGAAAAATCATAATGGCTAATAGCAGCATCCACTTCATTCGGAGGGGTAAGGTAATTATTTTTGATCATGTACCTTAAAGGCAATTCAAAAATACAGTTTTTAAAAGGACTCTCGCTATTGCCACGCACAAAGCCATGATAATGATGATGGTAAATCCAGCCCATACCTAATCGAAAAGGCGTTGCGGTTAAACCCAGTACTTTCAGTTCAGGGTTATGTATTTTTAACGCATTAATCACTTTACCGTATTGGCTTTTTTTATCGCCGTTTACTCTGTGGCACTCATCAATAATAAGTAAAGAATAATGCTCATTCAATTTATCTAAATTGCGAGATAACGATTGCACACTAGCAAAGGTAACTTGATGAGTAAGCGATTTTTCTTTCAAACCTGCTGAAAATATACTCGCCTCTAAATTAAAGCTTTTGTACTTTTGTGCGTTTTGCTCAACTAATTCTTTTACGTGAGCAAGTACTAATATTTTTTGTTTAGCAATGCGGGCAAGTTCAGCAATAACTAAACTCTTACCGGCACCAGTAGGCAATACAATAACAGCAGGCTCACTGGTTTTTCTAAAATGTAAAACGGTTCGCTCTACCGCTTCTTGCTGGTAAGGTCTTAGTTTATAGCTCATGGGAAATTAGTAGGTTTTATTAAAGTGATTAACGACAGGACTAGATTTTAACAAACTTTAGGGGTTAAAGCTTAATTTATATAAACCGACCTAAGTGACGTGGTTTAATGGATTCGACTACCCCAGTTAAGAGATAATCAACTTAACTGGAGATCGATAATGACAAAACGTAAAAAGTATTCCAAAGAATTTAAACTTGATGCCATCGCATTAGTTGTTGGGCAAAACTACTCTCAAGCAGAAGCCTCTAGAAATTTAGGG
>NZ_PNDU01000315.1:0-6268 GCF_005886635.1 Pseudoalteromonas sp. S558
TAATTCTACAACCTCAACGCCCTCTTAATCTTGGTTAAGTAAACTCTGTTGTGTTTTTTTCAGCAGAGCGATTTTATCAATCGCTTCTTGAAGCTGCTCTTGCTTCATTCCTTGTTTACGACCTTTAGCAATTAAGCTTTCTAACGTTGCTACTTTGGTATTAACAGCACTTATAAAGCTACTTTCTAGTGCGTGTTGCTTCTCTTGTTGAAATTGTTGGTAGGCTTTATAGTCGTCTAAATCCCCCTTGTATTGAACACTGCTTAGTTTACTTTTATTCAGTGGGGGTAAGTAATTCGGTTCGGTAATTACCTGTTGAATATACTCATCCAAGGTACTTTTTTTAATATTTGAAGGATGTACATCTTCGATTTTTTTTACGGTGTGTACTGCTTGCTTTATTTTAGGTCGCTCACCTGTTGGTTGTTTAGTCGCTAGTACGATTTTTTTCTGCTCGGTGGAGCCAGAGAAATAGTATATGAAGGTAATGGCTAAAGATATTGTGATGAGTGCCGTGAGCTTTATTTTCATAACTTAATCTCATTTTGTGTGTGCCACGCAACCCACTTTTGCTGGTATTGCTGATGAGCATTTTGTAACGCCACAGATTTAATCGCTTGATAGCGAACTGTTTGGCCCGTTGCTGCAAAATATCTATATTCATAGTCATTAGTTAACACCACAACCCATAATCCCGCTGGCGAACGAATGACTTCAGAAAGCTCATTTTCATTTTGAGTAAATGCAAGTTGTACTACCCACTCTTTTTTATGCTCTCGATTGATATTATTATCAAATTTACTATAAATATCATTCATATTAGCCGCTTTTAAAGCCGCTTTGAAAGTACTCTTTGCCACTTCATTCTTAAATTTAACCGCGTCATTTCTATTTTTAAATTCAGCACCTTGGGCTGTTATTTGATATAAATATTTGAAGCGACTTTTATTTGCTTGGTAATACTGATTTATTTGTTGTTCAGAAACTTGTTTTTCTAATTGTTCGAGTATCGGGCTTTGTCCATGCATCATGTCTTTTACGCCAAGCCAGCTTTGAATCGAAGGACGCAATATGTCACCTTGAGCAATGCTTATTAAATTATCAATGTTGATATCTTTTGCTTTAAACGCGTTGGTCGCTTTTTCTAAATTTATAAAATATTGATGCTTTTTAGCTATTTCTGCTTGAAATAACTGGTTATCGCCTTGATGCAACCTAAACCGTATTTGCATAGAAAGTGGTTTAATGAAGTCATAAACAGACATTGCAGGAAACGCAAAATGTTCAAGTTTTACTAAATTTAATGTGTTTTTTTGCGTTTCAGAATATTGTCCATTCGCAGGATATTCACCTAATGTGTTCGTAAGCCAGCTGGCCGTAAAATGTTTAACATTATTAGAAGCTTCGATGGTCGGTGGTAAATGTAGTTGCTTTATAAAAAGGTTATTTAGGTAGCGCTCTACATGGTAACCGGTGGTAAAACCTACATCAGACAAACGCGCTACCTTGTTGGGCATTAGGCGCTGTGCTTCACTTAGCAAAAATTGGTTCTCGTATAAACGATAACGTGTTTGCGAAAGACTAATGTCACTATTTTGCTGTTGATATATTTGATGCATCAACTGTATTTCAGCGGGTGTGTATTTTTCAACACTCGTAAATGCTTGGCTGCTGTAAAGCAGCCCAAACATTACTACACATAGGTAGACGAAATACCTCATTAGCGGGCAACCATGGCATGATTTAATAAATGTACAACCATTGCAATAGCATGAGGGATAACTTGTTTGGCGGTATCGACACGATCGTAATGATCTTTCGAATTAAGCACAATACCTCCTTGAGCGTACGAAAAAGAACCGCCTTGGGTTAGCAATGGACGTACATCCGTTGAGGCTTCATCTAACGGTGAAAAGGTATTTATTGCTTGACGTATTAAGCTAGGATCATTGAGTTGTTCTTGATCATAATAATCCTTTACCCAGCCTTCCCAGCTAGAGTGATTTAAATCTGAAGTTGTCCATGTGTGATGCGGCTGAAGTAAATCAGTTGTATGAAATACAAACCCCAGTACTTGTGGATTACCACTGTCTAAATAGCTTTGAAACCAGTATTGGCCTAAGTTATCGATTGGTTGAAAAGGAATTTTTTCAAAATTATCATACATATTATAGTTCGATTGACTATCAATTCGGTAATGAGCTTCGGTAATGTCATAACTATTATATTTTGAAGAGTCAGCATTAAACCAGCCTGTTTCTCTTCCCTTTCCATCATCTAAATAGTCCCCTTTTAACCAAGCCGCAGCTAAGCTATCAATGGTGCCCCATACAGTGAGTTTGTCGTAGTTATAGCCGCCAAAATCATTACCATGCTGATCAGCGCCTTGCGTATGGTTTTGAAAGTGCCAATAGCTAGTATATTTTACAATGCTTTCAGCCGCGCCCCAAAGAGGAGCTTGGACACAAGAGCCCGTAATGGCACCACATAAAAAAGTATCTTCAAAATCATCAACATCATAGGCTGCTTGCCCTAGTAGCTCAGCCAGCTGTGAAACTGACATTTTATTTTGTAAAGCATATTGCGACAGCGCCGCATATTGCGTTGATTGTGGGTTTTGCTCCATATAACTTACAGCGTCAATAACAATCCGCTTATGGGTTTCTTGGCTAAATGCATGTGCTTGGTTGATACTTGTAAGTAATATAATTGCCGATGTTAATATTTTTTTCATTTTTATCTCATTGCTGTATTTAAAGGATTAACGCTATTAAAAGATAGCGCTATTACAGTACAATGACAGAAAAATTAAACATTTAATTAACAAATTTACCTGTTTCATAGGTCACAGACTTTCTAAATCAACTAAATACGCAGCAGCTTGTTTTAATAGCGCTGCTTTTTGCTCTTCGGTTTGTCGGTCCCAGTTTTTATAAACCATGCCTATACGCGGGTTTTTCTCTAATTTACTGCGGTGGGTGTGCATAAAGTTCCAGTATAGGCTATTAAGGGGGCATGCTTTTTCTCCCACTTTTTGTTTAACATCGTATTGGCAACTCTTGCAGTAATCGCTCATTTTATTAATGTAGTTTCCACTTGCTGCGTAGGGTTTTGTCGCAATGATACCATCATCGGCAAATTGGCTCATGCCACGTGTATTAGGCATTTCTACCCATTCAATAGCATCTATATAAACACCTAAATACCAGTTATCTACGTCATCAGGATTAATTCCCGTAAGCATACAAAAGTTTCCAATAACCATTAAGCGCTGAATATGATGGGCATAAGCCGTTGTTAAACTTTGCGAAAGAGAGTGGCTCAAACAGTTCATTTTTGTAGAGCCATGCCAAAAGTATTCAGGTAATTTATTTTTCGCCTGTAATTGGTTTTTGCGTGCGTAGTCGGGCATATTGATCCAATAAACACCCCGGACATACTCTCGCCACCCTAAAATTTGTCTAACGAAGCCTTCTACTTGTGAGATTGATATTTCATTAGGTCTTTGCCTATATTCGTTTATGACTCGATTAATGACATAAAGTGGATGAAGCAATTTTGCGTTTATGGCAAACGACAATCGGCTATGATAAAGGCTAGTGTTGTGCTCACTTTGATTTGTCATTGCATCTTGGAACTGACCAAAATTAATAAGTAAATTTTCACAAAAGTACTCAAGGCAGCTAATAGCTTGTTTTCTAGTGGTTGGCCATTGTAAATGTTGATTTTTTATTTCACCAAAGTAGCTCACTTGATGTTTATCTAAGCGATCAATAATTGTACTTACATCATTATTAAAAACCTTGGGTAAAGGTATATCCACTAAGTCGTTTTTAGAAAACTTGTTACGATTATTACTATCAAAATTCCATTTACCGCCTTCAGGTTTTCCTTGCTCCATAAGTACCTCAAATTGCTTACGCATAGCGCGATAAAAATGCTCCATCGTTACATGTTTGTTTTTTGAAAAACGCTCTTTTATTTGCGAAAAGGGAAGTAAAAAATGCTCGCTATCGACTGCGGTTACATTATATGTGCTTGCTTGTTTAAATAATGAAAGTTGCTCTTTGAGTCTGAACTCATCAGGATATTGATATTGTATGGCTGAGCAGCGATACTTTTTCGCTATGCGATTAAGTAAATCGGGTAAATTTTTATCATTTTGGGTTTCATCTAGGGTTAAGTGTAATACATTAAACTCTGCGCAACTTAGCGCATGGGCAAAGTTTTCCATAGCACTAAAAAATGCACATATCTTTTGAATATGATGCTTAACATAATCAGTTTCTTGCTTAAGCTCTGCGACAAGATAAAGAGTGTCATTGTCTTTATGTTTAAACCAGGAGTGAGACGGGTTAAGTTGATCACCTAAAATAAGTCTTAATGTTTTATAATGAGTCATAGTTAAGCCAAATAAATAGTATACGGGTATGTTTAATTAGCAGATCGCTTTGTTGAATTTTAAGTTATTACCTTAAAATTAATTTTTAGCAATGCATATTTCAGGTGAGAAGTGATGAATAAATTAAAAACGGTTTTAATGCTATTTGTTTGCGGGATTCCAACTACCGGCTTAGCCGAAACCACCGCTATTTATAAATGTGAGACGAGCGGCGCAGTGGAGTTTAGTCAACAACCATGCGCTGACAATCCACAAATTTTGCATTTAAATGTAATGACGCCACGCGATGATAAACGACATAGCGGCGAGCAAAATAGCATTAATCCAAAACCTAGTGCTGATTCAAATACAATCGATTCGTACATAAAAATGACGGCTCTGAAAAAGCAACTTGGTGAGCATCAAAATAAAATCGAAACGTATAAGTCACAAATGCAAAAGCAACTTAGCATGTTTAATAACAGTTTTGATTTGCAAGCTAATAACTTAGCAGGTGCTAAGCAAAGTGTAGCAATTGCTGAGCAAATAATTGCGACCATATCAAAGTTTGATGTGCTTTTTAAAAATCAACAAATGAGTATAGACAGAGTAACTCAGCAGATCAAAAATCTTGAAAAGACAAAAAAAAGTGATAACGCAAATCAGACTGGAGATGAAAATATTGATGATTTCATTCGTAAAGAGCAATTACATCGGGAAATAAAAGCCGCAAGTAGTAAAGTAATTACATTAAGTAATGAACTCAAAGAAGAAACATTAAAATTAGAGCAACGGATAGACTACCAAGGCAGTAGTGAAGCCGATACCACCTTCCATCTTGCCTTATCTAAGCGAATAGATGCTTTAAGTACACACTACGGATTACTGATAGAAATAGAAAATAAAAAGCTCAATCGCTTAAACGATCAGGCTATTTATTTACCATGATATAAGGGGCTGTTGATCTTTCAGAGTTAAAATTTGTGCTACTTGAGGGCAATTAACTATCTGCTTCCTCTATGTATATAGCCCTAGGTTTTATGACTTGCTTTTTTGAGCATCCGTTGTTCTAGTGAAATTACGTTTGTGGTATGAAACAGACTGTTATTCGAAAAATTTTCAAAAAACATTAAAACTTTACGCCAAGCTACTTTTTTCTCTGAACTAAAACGTTGCCCTAGGTGCTCTTCTAGTGTGGCATAAAACGTGTCACACAATACTTTAATGTCGGATTGTTGAATATTATCGTTTTTCAAAAACTGTAATTGATATGATAAAAAAGGAGCAACAGATAAAGGGTTATCCAAATGCTTAATAATACGTTCTAACATACAGTAAAGGGTATAACTTCTTTCATTAAATTGCGCAGCAGAGGGGTAACTCATGGTAATACAAGATTGAGTCAATTTGGTGTGAAAACGCTCAGTGAAAGCATGAAAATTTGGTTTTATAATGCTAAGGCTTTTTAATAATTCTGGTTGATGTGTTTTCATTAAATGCCTCGCTGCATCAGGTCATCATTGGTTTTTAGAGTCTATATTTTGGTTTTTAGTATAGCCAGTAGATAAAAAAGCGCACGGTTTTTTAATGACAAAACACAAAGCTGCGACCAATATTTTGATTTGTATGTTATTTTTATAATTAATAATGAGAGTGATTATCTATAAAGAAGTATCTCATAGATTATACAGTAGTGCTTTACTGATCTTTGAGAGCTGGAATTTAGGTAATCTAGAGATGGTTTAGCCGTGATGTAAAACTTGCAACTTAGTTAACCTGAACTCTGGATAATAAATTTATCTCGAGCAGCTATTTTCAGCGCTAACTGCGTTGAATTTACTTGCAATGGGCCCGCTATAGACGCGTAAATTCACCTTGTTTTCACTG
>NZ_PNDU01000316.1:0-22199 GCF_005886635.1 Pseudoalteromonas sp. S558
AAGCCAGTTCGTTTTGAACTGGCTTTTTTTATGCCTAAAACTCACCATTGAAATATTATTTTAAAAATTTTCATTTTTTATGAACTTAATTAAAAATAGGGCGTCTACTATTATGCTTGTTGATTAATTGCAGTTAATACAGGTTTTCATGTTGATTCCCCTATTTAGTTACTAATTTTAGTAATAATTAAGTCAGTTCGTTTTGAACTGGCTTTTTTTATGCCTGTATTTCTTTGCTCCCCTACTTCTATTGATAGTTATTCGTTATGATGGCATGTCACTAAATGTTATAAGTTTATTGTTATGTTTATTCAAATACTCACTAATATTGATTGGTTAAGCGCAGGCGCTGGGGCTGTTCTAGGCGTTGTATTTTACGGTGTTGTATCAGTACAGCTGCGCAAAAAATTACAGCACAAAATAAGCGAGCAACAACAGCAGCTTTCAATTTTACAAAATCAATTTGATAATAAAGTGCTACAACACACCACCTTGTTAGAAGATCATGAGCTGCTTGAGCACACTCACCAAGAGCAGCGCGATGAGGCGCAGCATTTTAAAACCCGGTTTAGCGAACAAGAAAAACAAAGCATTCAATACAACCACTTTTGGCGTAAAGCTGAAGGTGAGTTAACAGCGCTTCGCGAGCAATACAACCAACGCGATGTTGAATATAATAATATGCGCACCACGCTTGAGCAAAAACAGCAAAACTTTACCGAACAGCTAGCGCAAATTGAACAAAGTAAAAATATGCTCAAAAAAGAGTTTGAAAACCTAGCTAACAAAATTTTAGAAGAAAAATCACAAAGCTTTAAAACTCTAAACCAAGAAAGTATTGAGCAACTACTAAAACCTGTACAAGGTGAGTTAAAAGGGTTTAGAGAGAAAATGGAATCAATCCACGTTGAAGATATAAAGCAACGTACCGCACTTAAAACCGAGTTACTGCATTTACAGGCCAAAAGCCAAGCCATTACTGATCAAGCAGATAAGCTCAGTAACGCGTTACAAGGGCAAAAGAAAACCCAAGGTAATTGGGGAGAACTTATGCTTGAAAACGTGTTAGATAGCGCAGGCCTGCGCGCTGGAACTGATTACAAACGCGAGGTGTCGTTTAATACCGAAGATGGCCGATTGCGCCCCGATGTAGTTGTATACTTACCGCAAGGGCGGCACTTAGTTATTGATGCTAAAACATCGCTAAACGCCTATACCCGTTATGTAAATGCCGAAAACGAGCTAGATGCTAATCAAGCAATTAAAGAGCATGTAAACGCCGTTACAGCGCGTATTAATGAACTTGCTAGTAAATCATACGATCGATTACCAGGTATTAACTCGCCAGAAGTTGTGGTGATGTTTGTGCCAATAGAATCAGCCTTTGTTGAAGCACTTAAGTATCAAAGTGATATTTACCAACAAGCAATTGAAAAAAATATATTAGTGGCTACGCCTACTACGCTGCTTACAAGTTTAAATATTGTTAAACAGTTATGGCGTTTTGAAGAGCAAACTAAATATTCAAAAGAGCTGGCAAATAGAGCCGAGCGTTTTTATAACAAGCTCAACGGCTTTTTAACCAGCATGGAAGGTGTAGGTAAACAGCTAGATAAAGCAAAGGAAAGTTACGACAAGGCATTCTCGCAGTTATATCGTGGTAAAGGTAATTTAATTAAGCAAGCTTCTGAATTTAAAGAGCTTGGTGTCTCAGTGCAAAAAGAGTTACCTACTGAGAGTGTTGAACGAGCTCAGCTAGAATTGGATTAATAATGTCAGCTTAAATGAGCCAGCACTACTGAAATCTTATTATAATTTAACTTAATATTTTACACGGCTTATTAAGACGCATACTTATTGTCTATAAGTATGCGTGAAGAAGCTCATTACTATAATTATTGCATATTGCATGCAACTTCGCGTTTAATGTAGCTATGCTTGCGATGAACGTTCTGATATTAAGCGCAAACTTTGCTAAAGTAAGCACTGTTAAACATTCGTTTGTTGAACCCAATAAGCGTGTTGCATAACCCTTAAAATAATAGCAACAAGCACACACCCACTTTAGGATCTCACATGAAATTACTTAAAGCCTCAGGGCTCGTACTGTCCGTAATGGCAGGACTGTCTTTATCAGGTTGCTCTGTAACTAACAATAGCGCATCGGTTGCAGCCTCAACCGAAATTAGCGCCCCACTCTCGCTAGAACAAATTTATAAAGATAAATACTTTAAAGCGCAGCGTAGCACATACTTTAAATGGTTAGACGATGGCACTGGTTACACAGTGCTTGAAGCGCGTGAAAACGAAAAAGATAAAAAAGACGATGCTGATAAAGCTGATGACGAAAAAGAACACGGCGTAAAAGGCAACGACATTGTTTTTTACAACGCCGATGGTACTGGCCGTAAAGTGCTGGTTGAATTTGAAAAATTACTACCAGAAGATGCAGACGAGCCATTTGCAATCGAAAGCTATCAATGGTCAAAAGACGGTAAATGGCTAATGGTATTTACCAATAGCGAGCAAGTTTGGCGCTCTCGTAGTCGTGGTGATTTTTGGCTATTAAATTTAGAAACTAACAAACTACAGCAGCTTGGCGGCGAACAACCTGAACCTAAAAAGCTAATGTTTGCTAAGTTCTCCCCAGACAGCTCAAAAATAGCCTATGTGCACGATAACAATATTTATATGCAACCGGTTGGTAGTAACAAAGTAACTGCACTTACAACAGATGGCAGCGCCACTATTGTAAACGGTAATTTTGACTGGGTTTACGAAGAAGAGTTCACCATTGCTGATGGCTTTCGTTGGAGCCCAGACAACAAATCAATAGCGTATTGGCAGCTTGATACCAGCGACGTTAAATTTTTTACCATGATCAACAACACCGACGAGCTCTACCCTACTCTAAAAGAGTTTCCATACCCTAAAGCTGGCGAAACTAATTCAGCCGTGCGAGTGGGCGTTGTTAGCCTTAGCGATCAACAAACTCGTTGGGCAAAACTCGAAGGCGATAACCGCGACCGTTACATTCCGCGTATTAGCTGGGCGGGCACTGGTAGTGAATTAATGATCCAAGATTTAAACCGCCCACAAAGCCACAATAAAATATGGTTATTTGATTGGCAAAAGCAGCAATTGACTAAAATTTTAGAAGACAAAGACGACGCGTTTATCGAATGGTTTTATAAAGCCAATTGGTCAAAAGACGGCGAGTTTTTTATTTGGCACAGCGAGCGCGATGGCTGGCGTCATCTTTACCGTGTATCGCGCGGTGGCAAAACCATTATTGATCTAACGCCTGGCGATTACGATATTGTTGATATGCTCACTATCAATGAAGAAAAAAACGTCATGTACTTTATTGCCTCGCCAGAGAATCCTGGTCAGCGCTATTTATACAGCACACCCCTTGATGGCAGCAGTAAACCTGTGCGTGTAACCCCTGCAGAGTTTGAAGGCTCAAACAGCTACTACATGTCAAAAGATGCCTCATGGGCGATGCACACGTATTCTAAATTTGGCACACCACCAACTAAAGAAATCATTAAGGTGAGCGATCACAGCAATGTAAAAACCTTAGTTGAAAATAAAGAGCTAAAAGAAAAACTTGCTAAGCAAACCTTACCTACACATGAGTTTTTTAAAGTTAACGCGCAAGATGGCACAGAGCTCGATGGCTATATTATGTTTCCTGCTGGTATGGATGAAAGTAAAAAATATCCGATTGTTTTTTACGTTTATGGCGAACCGTGGGGCTCAACAGTACAAGACCGTTTTGAAGGCGACAGCTACTTATATAAATCGCTACTAACGCAAAAAGGCTTTATTGTCGTATCGGTTGATAATCGGGGTACGCGTGCACCCAAAGGCCGCGATTGGCGCAAATCGATTTATAAAAAAATTGGCTCAATTACTGTGCAAGACCAAGTAGACGCCCTAGATGCTATGGCTAAACGTTGGGATGTAATAGACACCGAGCGCGTTGGCGTATGGGGACACTCAGGGGGCGGTAGTTCAACGCTTAACTTATTGTTCCGTCACGGCGATAAATACAAAGTGGGCATTGCCTCAGCACCGGTGCCAGATATACGTTTATACGACACTATTTACCAAGAGCGTTACGCGGGCAACCCAAATACCGATCCTGAGAGTTACGATAACACCTCACCTATTACCTTTGCTAAAAACCTAACCGGTAAGCTATTGCTTATTCACGGTACAGGCGATGATAACGTGCATTACCAAGGCTCAGAGCGCTTAATTGACGAGCTTGTAAAGCATAACAAACAGTTTGAGTTTTTCTCATACCCTAACCGCTCACATAGCTTACGTGAAGGCAAAGGCACCACTTTGCATTACCATACTATGATGGCTGACTTTTTTGAAAAGCACTTACTAGCTAAATAACCGCTTTAAAAAAGTTAAATACTAAAAGCCGCACACTAATTATTAGTGTGCGGCTTTTTTAATCAAAGTGTAATGGGGGTTTACAACTGGGTTTAAAGATCAAAGGATAACCTTGAGCCAAAGGAAGTCTCATGTCCTTATACTAAACCTAAATAACAAGAACCGGAGTAAAATTTACTGGAAGATGGCTTTGGTCTTTTGCTTTCTCAAGTAGTATTAATTTAGCTATCAGCAGAGCTATTTAATAATTTACTATCCTCACTTATGTTTTCTAAATGTGTGAGCATAATACCTTCCATTAAAGGGGTTATAGCTGCATTAGCGTTTTTGTACCAAGGTTTATCATTTTGAGACATATTTAGATCGAATGTAAAATTAGCCATAAGATAATATTTTTCATTCAATTGCGTTGCAAAAACGTATTTTTTCTTTGTTTCGTTAGAACGAATCTCTGTATATTTTATCCACTCAATATTATTAAATGTACATTCATCAAATTGAGGTATTTCAGGGAAACCTGAATTTAATAAGTTAGACTCTATGTGAGCTTGCTTTTCTTCGTTTGAAAATGGTGTAGCCCGGCGAGCAGAATGAGCTTCTATTTCATTGATGAGCTCAGTATTATGCCCTTTAAAATATTTACCTATTGAAGAGGAATTATAATAGTCGTTATATTCTTTTAGAATGGCATGGCCGAGTTCTTTAGTGCTAGTGACTGGAGATGCGAGCTTTCCAATAGTAACATTGAGCCGCAGGCTTCCCAACTCATCTGACATCGGAGTTCGCATTAGAGGCCAATAAAACCAATAGGACTCATGAATTGGAATATATTTAGAATGTCGAATCTGACTATAGTTAGTTTCAAACCAATTTGCTTCTGTAAAAGGATAGTTTACAATTTTTGTTTTAGGTTGTTTCAACGGATTACAAACTGGAAGAGCAACGGTCAATTTAAGCTCTTCGTCTAGGTAATAATGCTCTTTTTGAATATTGTTAAAATCAGGGCCTCCGCGATAACCGCAGAGTATTTTTTTCATTAGCATTTAAGTATCCTTCTCAATACAACCACTCTAAGTATTTTTTTCTATATAATTTAGTACGTCTTGTGCTCTTCGATGATTACCAGCTAAACGCAATTGAGTATGGTAAGACTCTAGTCCTAAATAAGGTAATGTATGGGGGCTGGTTAATTCTGTTTCTAAAAATGTAAGACCCATAAACTTTAGGCTGCGTATTAAATTACTGGGAGATTGATTATTTTGTCCTTCCATATTAGGTACTACATCAAAGGGGGGTCATTTTTTAATGATTTTATTCTGCATTGACTAAGTACTTCATTAACAGTATTCGCTATTACATTAGTCGGCACCAATTCTTGTTGATTTGAAAGGTTTAGTGCATTTAATGAAAGAGTGAACATCTCATCGTTGCTTGCTGCTGACCAAAAGCCTATTAAGTTATCATGCTCATTAAACGTAGCTTTCCAAATTGATAACTTTGCAGCACGTTGTTCCCAAAGATGGTTTTTAGAATGTAATAAAGTCACCGTATGAAAAAGCTCCTCTTCCCACATTTTTTCATATGTCTTGTGCGAGTCTTCCACAACTTCAACCTTCGACGCTTCTTCAGCTGAGTTTTTAAATAAAATAGAGTCGTGCTCAGGCCTTATAACTCCCAATGTAACAGTTATTATTTTATGTATATCTATAAGCTGAAAGTCATACTTGAGGTCATTATCATACTTTTTCTCACTAACTGTGACTTCTTGGCCCCCTATAGAGGATATTTCGCAAAACATAGTCGACTGGCTACGCCCATTAGCACTCAATGAAATGAGCAATAAAATTAAACAAATAAAACTATATTTTGAAATATTGTGTATCATCAAACTATCCTTTTGAGTACTTAGTACAAAGAGCTAACGTCTATCTTGATTATTACCTAAAACCCACACAGAAAGAACACCGCACTTAATCTATTTTTTGCTTTAATTTTGATAAAAGCTTTCATATTTTCTCTAGATAATATTTTAAATGGATTACAAGGCTCTTTAATAAGGGCGTCATGCGACAACTAACTTGAAAAACTCCGATCCAGAGAGTTAAGATAATAACTCGCCTCGCTAGTGTGTGGCTTTTTTAATCAAATGTAATGGGGGTTACGGTTAAAGTAAAGGTTAAAGGAGAAAGTTTTTGGCTACGGTAGGTTGGCATGAGAATGGCAAATAAAAGAGTAGCGTCCGTGCCATTACAAGTACGATATTAAAAAAGCTAAGAACTTAGTCGCGAAGGCTGATGCTTATTAACGAGAATTTGCTGCAAACTTTTTAGTGCCCGCTTTATAGCTTGTAGCATACTTCTTCCCTTTGTATTTACGTTAATACTGGTAACCCAGGTAAAAGAATATTGATTTTGCATTGTTGCAAAGTGCCGAGGCGATCACTTGAAAGATCATTAATTTGAATTTCGACTTTACGAATATTTAAAGCATGTTTTGCCAATTGGCTTTTTATCAACTTTAAAAGCGACATCTTTTCACTTGCGTTAATTATTTTGTTTTTAACTGTGAGTTTTAGCTTCATGCAATTACACCTTTTAATAGCGCCTGTGTTGCAGGCATGGCTGTAATCTACTAACTTAGTAACAAAGAGAAAAGCTGATTATTTCTGAGTTAAAGACAGGTATTTCCGAATGATTACCAACATAAACTACAATCACTTATATTATTTTTGGCAAGTAAGTAAGCACGGAAGTATTGCTGCGGCGAGTAAAGTACTTAACTTAACGCCGCAAACGGTCAGCTCGCAAATTACTAACCTAGAGCAACGGCTAGAAACCGCTGTTTATTCGCCAAGGCAGAGGCCTACAGTTAACGGAATTTGGCCATGTAACTCAGCAATACACCAATGATATGTTTGCTATTGCTCACGAATGGCTAGAAACCACTCAAGGTGATACCACGCAATACTCACGAACATTAAAGGTCGGTATTTCAGATGTTCTTCCCAAATCACTGGTGTCTAAGTGGCTAGCGCCTCTTATTAATAACGACCGTATTACAAACTTACAATGCATTGACGGCCAACAAGATGAGCTGCTTGCACAAATGGCGATTCATAAGATCGACTTGGTTTTAGCTGACAAACCGCTCGATACCACACTACCATTTAAGGCGTTTTGCCATGAAATAGGCAAAAGTCAAATCGCTCTTTTTGGCAATGAAACATGGTACTCGCAATTGTATAAACAGTTCCCGCAGTCTTTAAATAATAAGCCTTTAGTGCTCCCCGCAAAAGAAAGTCCCGTCGCACGTGCTATGTATTATTGGCTACAAGAGCAAGGGATTGAAATGTCGATAGTAGGCCATGTTGACGACAGCGCATTAATGAAAGCATTGGGTGAACAAGGGTTTGGTATATTCCCTGCGCCTATTTTAGTAAGAGCCGAAGTGGAGCGCCATTATGACGTTAGCTATATTGGAACAATTGATAATGTTTATCAGCATTATTATGCCTTTACGCCCGACAGGCTCATTAAAGACAGTATTTATGATGAATTTATAAAGCATGCCCAAATAACGTGAATTTTAGTTAATCGCCTCAAAATGCTTAACGCTAAAAACGTACTATAAGCTCAAGGAAAAAAGAGGAAAGTAAAAAGCTTAAAAGGGAAGTTTAAGCCGCTGTTCGCGGCTCAAAATTAAATGTAAAAATAGCCTTATCGGGTAAACATATTTATTGCCATTACAATTAGCAATCCAGCAAATATTTTTTTAATGGTTGAGACCGGTAAATAATGGGTAGCTTTAGCACCTAGTGGTGCGGTAAACCATGAGGTGCATACAATACCCAATAAAGCGGGCAAATACACAAAACCTGCAAACCCTTCTTTTAGGCTAAATAAGTGGCTGCCTGAGCTGATATAACCCATTGAACCAAACAGCGCTATCACAATGCCTGAGGCCGAGGCGCAGCCAATGGCTTTTTTCATATCAACAGAAAAAAACGTCAGTAACGGCACTAATACTGCCCCGCCACCAATACCTATCATGGCAGATAACCCACCAGTTATGGTCGTATAAACACTTAGTAACCCTTTGTTTGGTAACGGGCGTGGGGCTGATGAATCACTCTTACCAGAAAAAATCATTTTGAGTGCAATTAGCACCATACTCACAGCAAACACTAAGCGCACTACATGCTCGGGTAACAATGCAGCCATAAAGCCACTAATAAGCGCACCAAAGGCAACGCCTGCCATAACCCAAGGTGCAATGTTCCACGGTACATTACCCTTTTTATGGTGCGCAATAGCCGCCGATGTTGAAGTAAATAAAATAGAGGCCAGTGATGTGGCAATGGCAACCACCACTACTTGCTCAGGTGGCAAGGCATTAAAGTGCAGCAATATCATGCTTAATATAGGCACAATTACCAGCCCTCCTCCTATTCCTAATAGGCCAGCTAAAAAGCCAACACCACTGCCAAGTATGGCGCAGTATATAATCAACACTATTAAATCACTCATTCCATTTGTCTCTTCTTATGTTAGGGATAGTTATGCTCTGCGGCGGTGAGTTACTTTTTAAAGAGCTTAATAAAACACCTAAGCTCACCAATGTTTTTTTGAGTATATCAACAACCGTTTATGCAAATTGCACTTTAAGTGCTTATCAGCATTGAATAATACTCACGTTTTGTATGAATAAATTACAACACCCGTAAAAACATCTAGAAATCTAGACTTCTAAATTTGTTTTTATGACGTGTTTACTGTTAATTAGCCAAAACTATCTATTCAACCGAGTCAGAAAATGAATCTGGCTCATGTTTTACCTGAAATAAAACCGTTTTTCTTCATGCTACATACCACGTATAAATTTATTAACTCTGCACAGCACCATTGCTGCTAACCCGTTAGTTCGGTTTTAACAGCCTGTAATGACTGATTGATAAAAGCAGCACATTCTTAGATTGAAAGGGTATTGCCATGAGCACTGATTTTACATTTACTATTAAGAGCACTAACTTGGATGAAAACTACCATCCATCAACCAATACGCGTATTACCACCAATTTTGCTAATTTAGCCCGTGGTGAAAGCCGCCAACAAAACTTACGTAACACCCTAAAAATGATTAACAATCGTTTTAATGCACTCGCCAATTGGGATAACCCACAAGGGGATCGTTACACGGTTGAACTGAAAATCATCTCGGTTGATTTAGACATTGCAGGCAGTGGCGAAGCCTTTCCATCAATTGAGGTATTAAAAACCAACATTATTGACCGCCAAACTAACGAGCAAATAGAAGGTATGGTGGGCAATAACTTTTCGTCTTATGTGCGCGATTACGACTTTAGCGTATTACTGCCTGAGCATAACAAAAGCAAACCGAAATTTAGTATTCCCGATAACTTTGGCGACTTACACGGCAAGTTGTTTAAACACTTTGTAAGCTCAAACACCTATAAAAAGCACTTTAAAAAGCCACCGGTTATTTGTTTAAGTGTGTCTGATAACAAAACCTATCAGCAAACCGAAAACTTACACCCAATTTTAGGCGTAGAGTATCAGCCTAATGAGTCGTCGTTAACTGAGCAATATTTTAAAAAAATGGGCTTACAAGTGCGTTACTTTATGCCACCAAATAGCGTTGCACCGTTAGCGTTTTACTTTTTTGGTGACTTACTCAACGACTACAGCAACCTTGAACTAATTAGCACTATTAGCACCATGGAAACGTTTCAAAAAATCTATCGTCCAGAAATTTATAACGCCAATGCCGCCGCAGGTAGCCGTTATAAACCGAATTTAAAAAATGACGATCATTCGTTAACGCAAATTGTGTATGACCGCGCAGAGCGAGGTCAATTGGCGATTGAGCAAGGCAAATTTACCGAGCAGCATTTTATTAAGCCTTATCAGTCAGTGCTGCAGCAGTTCTCAGCAAGTATCGCTTAATCACACAACAAAATTAAAGGCAGTATTTATTATGAAAAAACTATTACCTACATCATCAGCAGGCAGCTTGCCAAAACCATCATGGCTTGCCGAACCCGAAACCTTATGGTCACCGTGGAAATTACAAGGCAGTGAGCTGATAGATGGCAAACACGACGCCCTACGAATTGCTCTGCACGAGCAACAAACCGCAGGTGTTGATATAGTGAGCGACGGCGAACAAACCCGCCAGCACTTTGTAACCACCTTTATTGAACATTTAAATGGCGTTGATTTTGAAAACCGTAAAACAGTTAAAATTCGCGATCGTTACGACGCCAGCGTACCCACAGTGGTTGGCCCTGTGTCTCGCACAAAACCGGTATTTGTTGAAGACGCCAAGTTTTTGCGCCAGCAAACCAGCCAACCAATAAAATGGGCATTGCCAGGGCCAATGACCATGATCGACACCCTGTATGACGATCACTATAAAAGCCGTGAAAAACTAGCATGGGAATTTGCTAAAATACTCAACCAAGAAGCCAAAGAGCTAGAGGCCGCTGGGGTTGATATAATTCAATTTGATGAACCCGCTTTTAACGTGTTTTTTGACGACGTAAACGACTGGGGCATAGCCTGCCTAGAGCGAGCTATAGAAGGGTTAAAATGCGAAACCGCCGTGCATATTTGTTACGGTTACGGCATTAAAGCTAACACCGATTGGAAGAAAACCCTCGGAACAGAATGGCGACAATACGAAGCCGTATTCCCTAAACTGCAAAAATCGAATATAGATATTATTTCGCTCGAATGCCAAAACTCACATGTACCCATAGAGCTACTCGAACTCGTACGCGGTAAAAAAATAATGGTAGGCGCAATCGATGTAGCCACCAATACTATAGAAACCCCTGAAGAGGTGGCCAAAACCCTACGCGAAGCACTTAAATATGTAGATGCCGACAAACTCTACCCCTGCACCAACTGCGGCATGGCCCCCCTACCCCGCGACATCGCAAACGGTAAACTCAACGCTCTTAGCAAAGGCGCAGAGCTAGTACGTAACGAACTGTTAGCAGCGAATGTCGCTTAATTTTAGTTATAGCTGCTGTAGAAAAGCCACACCTCAACAAATGTTGAGGTGTGGCTTTTTTAATCAAAATGTAAAGGGGGTTTACAGAACAGAAAAGAAAGGTGTAAGTTAATGGAATATTGGTTGGGTTGAGCGCAATAAACCCAAAAAAAATAATTAAACCTAACCTCTAGGTATTAACGATTGACTGGAGAGTGCCATTTGCAAACGGTCAGTAGTTGTAATGTCTGAAGTCAATATTTGACGCCTTCCTTTTTCGAACCCTTACTTTAGGTATTTTTACTTCAATATCACCCAGGTCTGTTTAAATAGTACGTTCAGGTTGGTGACTATTTTTAACAATCCGCTGAAGCCTTTCGACGATCTCATGCTGGATTGTAAGCAATTGTGCCAGTCCCGCCCTATAGCTTGAGCTGACAGCTGCTGCGACCCTGTTTTCGGTAATCATTCTAACGAATTTACTGGTGTCTCGATGGAGATAACATTATCATTTTCAGTCATTGCGATGTCTCTCTAGTTAATTATTGATCCGCGAAGATCAATTAACAGATTACATCGCAATGACTTTTCCACATACATCAGAAACGACTATTGCTCCAGTACATCTGTGTTATATTTTATAGAACTGGCAGTTTTTAAATTTAATTAACAATCTAAAATTGTTCTCTAAATCTCTCTGCGATCTCGGCTAAATCACACATGAAATTTATATTATTAGCCATCTCATGTGCGTTCAAATTAAGTACGGCAAGAAGCAAATATTTGTTATTGTTACGTAAACCTTTAACATACACTACAGCACTGTTACTGACTTTATAGAAAGATGCTGTTCTTAAATTATTCCATGTAGAGGCCTTAACTTTTTGATCTCTGATGTGAACATGCTGCAATTTAGCGAACTCTGCAGAACTAGGCCGAATGTAAGATGCATCACGACCAAATATACCTTTTGTCTCACCAGTTTCTTTATATTCTCGAAAGTTTTTAACTAAAATTTGTAGCGCATCATCCGCCATAGCTTCTTTTAATTTACTACATGTGTAAATAACTACTCCCATTCTGTAAATACCTCAATGCTGTTACCACGAGGATTAAAAGGTTTTCGCGATTCTATTAACTTTGTTTTTAAAGCGGCTCCAATTATTTGTTCGTTTAATAATTATTTTTCGACAAGTTTATTGTCTAATTTCTTTTTTATGACCCGTGAAAGCTTCATTTATTTTGCTCCTGAAATGTTTTAGTAATTATCATTCCTTGATGTCTTATTTCAGGTCCCATTTCTGTTTCATAGTAATGAGATGTATCCAGAAGTTCTAGCAGCACTCTTAAATCATAGTTAAAAAAGCTAAGCCACTTAAGTAAAGACGACAGCGGGTTCCGTCTATCCTCTGTCTTAAAAAAGTACATATTTGACGACTCTTCAGTTTTATAAATATTAATTACTAAATAAGAGTCATCAGATTCCCCATATATATTCAAATCTACACGGGGCTCTTTTAAGCAAACACCCTCCCCGTTAGCTATGATCAGAATCCAATTAGTCAGGCTAGTAATATCATTTAAGATAAATGTATCAATATCTATTTTTTTTAATGATTTAGACTCTTCCATTCTATCGACAGTTATTTCAGGAAGAGTATCTTCAAGATTATGCTCTATAAATTCGTCAGCGCTCATATAATATTCCGAATAGTTAAATTTCTATTAAAAAAACCGACATAATGATAATTTTTTACCGTAATCCGTACAAGCATTTTGCAGTACCTTTATTAATAGTCATAAAATTTAATTTAACAGTTGTTATCTACCATCTGAAAAATCAAAGGGGTCAAACCCTGACGAATCCCCACAATTTGATACTATAAATCAATAAGGTAGTTTAAAAAACAGTTGAAGTGCACAGCCAATTTTGATCTTATATGTTTTTTCCGACCAAAGAAATTATTCGAAAGGCTTCTAATTTTATTTGCAATAGGCCTTTCAAAGAAAACGTATGATATATACGCAAAAAACACACTCAAGCTCATTGATAACAACAGCTTAAGTTCAGTATTTAAATTAAGCTTATTAACCATTCCGATAATAGGCATATGCAATAAATAGAATGAATAAGACACTTTACCTAAACAATCACCAATCTTATTTGCTAAAAAAATATTATTGTTTGGTACTAAAAAAACAACACAAAAGAATACTGTGCTCATAACAAATAGAACTTCATAACTAAGCCACATCTTTTTTTTATCAGCCTCGTTAATAGGTGAAAACTCAGGATACAACAGAGGTATTAAACACAAAACTAATATAAACCAGTTGCTCTTCATATGACTTGGCACTTTAAGTGATCTGTAATGCAAACCAAATATAACGCCAATAAAAAAGTACGGAAACGTTCTTAAAGTACTAAAAAAGTTGTAAGGGATACTTTCAATTTCACCAAATAATCGAGGGAAATCAGCCAAATACCAAGACACCAAAGAGGCCACGATTAGTAAATATATATACCCTTTCCTATCGTCTACTAAAAACCAGAAAGCTACAAATATGATATAAAATTGTATTTCTGGTGGAATAGACCAAAGCACGCTTTCGCCGTGTGTAAACAAAAGGTGGCCTATTAACGAATTAAGGTCAGTTATGTTGTATAAAATGTCATAATTATTTTGAGTTAATAAATAAGAGCTAAAAACAATTACAAGGTATAAAGGTAAAACT
Source organism: Pseudoalteromonas sp. S558 (assembly GCF_005886635.1). Classification (NCBI taxonomy): domain Bacteria; kingdom Pseudomonadati; phylum Pseudomonadota; class Gammaproteobacteria; order Alteromonadales; family Pseudoalteromonadaceae; genus Pseudoalteromonas; species Pseudoalteromonas sp. S558. The sequence continues at coordinate 14,164 of NZ_PNDU01000316.1, forward strand.
CGTCCGGCTCTAGCTAATAGGTATTGTCCAATGTTTGCTCTGCTAAACTTGGTTCCTAAATGGTTCCTAAATGGGTACGTAGGGGGCAAATCTTGACTTCAGACATCTTCAGACATCAAATTTATTGACTGACCCGTTATCCTTATTTCGCCTATTAGTTAAAGCCTAAATCAATAAGATAAGCCAGTAACCCCCACTTTTAGCTATTACTTAGTTAAATTTCTAAATTGCACTTATAAACTCAACAGCCCTTCGACCCTTCCTAAAGCAACGCGAATGTTTTGAGGTTTTAAAAGCGCTGCTGATTTATTATTTGATCAAACCCCACCTTACATGCGGTATTTTTAACCAAACCGTAACGGGGGTTTACAATAACTGCTTAAAACGCGGGTGCTATTACTGTACTTTATTAACTGATAAGGCGATTAAGCGAAGCAATAAAATTGCGTTTTAGTAACGATTTAAACAGGAGTCATTAATGGCAACCACACTGGCGTTTGATGTATACGGTACGCTTATAAACACTCATGGCGTTGTGTTGTTACTTAAAAATATGATTGGTGACAACGCGCACGCATTTTCAACTACTTGGCGTGAAAAACAGCTTGAATACTCGTTTAGACGCGGCAAAATCATCAAACGTCGATATTGTTGTGGGGGCTTTCTCAGGCTACACAATAAAGATACAGAGTAGATAGTCATACCCTGTACCTTTGAGTGTTTATTCCCATCTTTTTAAGTAGTACTCACCCGCATCGTTCTCGTCTGCATATAAATTTTCTTCATATTCAAAGGTTAACGGATCGGCATCGACTACCTTATACACTTCCCAATAAACATGCTTTGCATCTTTTGAGAAACGATCGGCTATTACTGTGAAAGTGTTTGGATCTGCACCCTCAACTACAGCATTATAATAAAAAATTTGAGATCCTATACGGACAAACGTTTTTCCATCATCAAGAATAACCACATCTTCAGGTTTAACACCGAGCAGTTTATTATTTCTGCTATACACTTCGTTATTGTAAACATAAAAATTATTTGTAATGTCTTTAATATCATCAGTAGGAACCAGAATCACACGCGTTGGGCTTAAGTGAAGAGAATTCCATTTCCACATCTTCTCAAGCTCGCTGGCATCAGACCGACTCACTTCTGCCACAGTTCTATTGTCGACAATATAACCGTTGTAGTAAACGTGCTTATCATCTTTGGCAACAGAATCATTTAATACTTTAAATGTAGATGGATCACTTTCAGGTATGGGTGTATTAAAGTAGTACGCTTGGTTTTTATCTTTTCTGTAATAAGGCGTAATCACCGTAAAGCCATCGGGTACCATGCCTTCAACAATCTCACCATGTGAATAAACATGCTGTCCGTCTACGGCATACTCATCATTTATAATTTTAAAACGACTGGCTTCGTTACTAATTATTTTTCCCTGGTAAATTACCTGCTCACCATGACGAAGATAACGCTCGTTCGCATTTTTAATCGCTTCTGGCATTGTTTTACGTGGAAATTTAACATCGATGTAATAATATAAATATTCTTTATCCATGGCGTATGAGCCCAGCAAATAAGAGAACGAAGCGGCGTCTGCATCTTCCATCACTTGCCCATAACAAAAAACTTTGCCGCCACTAATAAGATAGCCAGATTCATATTTACTCGCATTAATACCCGATGTTACCAACTGAATTGAGCTAGGATCTGCACCCTCAACTTGTCTTCCGTCGTAATAAACACTATTACTACCTTTAGCGTAAGACTGACTAATCACACTGAACGTATCAGGGTCAGCTCCTTCTATTGGGGAGCCTCCAATTTGGAAAAAATTGCCATCTAAAACATAAACAACTTTACCGTCTCGTAGGTAATATTGATTGCTAATTTTACTATCAAAAGCAGTCGCGTTATGCGTGCTTGGATTATTTACATATAAGCCAATAATAAGAGCAATTAAGACACCAACAAGGGGGATGACTAAAAATATAATTCCAATCCATATGAGTATTTTCATTTATCTTTCCATAGCTATTAAATATATCAGCGGATAAAGTAACATATTTATAGCGCCATGTTTAACGGACTGCTAATGATTAACATTTAGTGAACAACGCAGTGACCTATTTTTAATTTGTGACCATGTTCACATTCTTTGCACTTACAGCGACTGCAACAGGTTTTAATATTCATCAAGAATATAACTCCATTTCCATCAAGTGCTTGCCGTATTGTTGCATTGTCAAAACGAGCTTACCCAAAAAATAATAATCCCGTTCGATATCTTGCATTGCTCTATTAAGTTGCTCTTCATTTAACTGCTTTTCATACCTAAAGCTCCAATATTTTTTAAGCTCTTGCAAATCAAAGGGTTCTTTATCTATCTCAGCCGATTCTTTGATAGCGGCATCTAGCATTCTTTTATTTTCTTTCTGATTCTTTTCCCTAATTTCCAACCATATTTTGTCTTGCGCCATACTAGATGCCCTATTAACTATATTTTTGAATTTTCACATTATAATGGACATCACTAATCTTCAATAATGTCCATTATTTTATCGTAATCTACACTGACAGGTTCAGGGTCTACTTGCTTAAAACTTAAATTACTCAGTAGAAAAGTTGAAACTGTATCATGCAGTTATTTTTATGCGTGTAATTCAGGTTTAAGAGTGATAATTGCTTATTTACTGGATGAAATAAAAGTAACGTAGTCGTAAAACATTAATTATTAACCTAAAAAGTAAATCTAATAATACAGCTTTGCTTGTTGAATTAGAGTTGGTGTCTGGTTTGGTTCTTATTTAAATAATTGACAACAAAGCTGTACCAAAAGTTTGATTTTAATTATCTTAGCAAGTATTATTTTAGATACAGGCACCCCACAACAAGGATAGAGTTGATAAAATCACCTTATGTAACTGAACAATACAAATCAGATCCGATTGGTTTTTTAATTAATATTTTAGACGCTAAAAAAATTGAAAAAGAGATTAGAAATGAAGATGGTATATTGCCCATATTAACCGGTCTAGTTGCCTATAGACGGTTAAGTCGTTATAAACAAACACAGTTAAATGCAGCAGTTTTAGCAATAGAAAGTGGGCCTGTTGTAGACTACCTATATGGACTTATTGCACAGCTAGCATTTAATCCAAAGTGGTTTAGCTGGAGTTTGAGTGATAATGAACTAAGAACCTTTTTTGAAACTAATAAAAATTTGGCTAAAGCAACTGCTGTATTGGGGGTGGCATCTATAGGAAAAAGTGTCCCTGAAGTTTTAGAATCGCTTTTAAATATAAAAAAGGTTGGAGTTAAAGCCACTGCTAAAGATGTAATAGTGAAAGCCTCTAAAAGTGAAGTCGGTAAAGCCGCTGCAGCACAGTTTACTAAAAACTCAAAAACCCTTACAGGAAGTAGCTATGCCGCAGCATACGTGACAGTTCTCTCAACCTTTTTGTATTATTGTTCAAGCACTAATGAAGCGGCTGCAAAAAAGGAGTTAATTTTAAGAGGTTTAATTAAACTGGAAGATATTTAAATGATATTAAAAGGCTGTGTAGTAATTTTTTGCTTAGTATTTATCAATCTTTTTGCTCGACGTAAAATAACTGAAAATAAAGCTAATAGTTATTCTAGTAAAGATTTGTCAAAAATATCATTTGTTTTTTCAAGTCTGCTAACGATACTAACATTAGCTATGATAGCCATTGGTGCTGAGTTTGCTGGCTTAATTCAATCAGTCGGCTTGTTTGTCATATATTGGAGCAATATATATGGTTTGCTTAAAATGTGGAAAAATACAAAGTGCGATTAATTAAACCTTTTTGTTTACTGGGTATTATACTTTTTAGTCAGTTTGCATTAGGGAAAAATTTATATTTTAATGTGGGCAAAGCGATTCCTTACCTTAGTGTTTGCTCACTTAAAAATGATTTATCTGGGAGTAACACCATTGTTGATTTTACCAAGGGTTTACTAAGTAAAATCTACCACACATCTGGAAAGTCAGAGAAGGAAGTAATTGCTTTAGGTCTTAATGAATACTTTGATCAGTTGAGTTATCAATCTGCGCTAGGTGTTACTGAAGAATATGAGCTGTATACTTTGCCAAGGTGTGAGCGTTTTGCAGCTAACCTTTTAAAGAAGCTGTGCCCAAGTGAAGTGAGTAAATTATCAACCTCAATGCCTGAATCTACATGTGAAAAAGCAAAGCAGTATTTTTAAATAAAATAAGAAACAAAACACCCACCTTAATATTTTCACCTCTATTTTGAATCTGGGCTTTTTAAACTACACTATTTCAACCTCATTAAAGTATAACCCTTTAATATTATTTTCTTTTACTAATGTATATAAACTATTTTTCGCATCTGTTGTAAAATATTGAAGGCCGACTTCTCTTATTCTAAATAGCTCAGGATTATCAATAGCATTTTTTGTGAGCACCATTTTCTTAAATTTTCTTATCCTACTTGGTTTACCATTTCTTATATTGCGGATGGTGTGGTCTTCATTGAGCGCTTTGTCAAAACCTACTACATTAAATGCAAACCACTGCCCACCATTAAAATTACATTCAAGTAGCTCAATATTCTTACCAAAACCACTTAAAAATAAATGTGAAAATTTAGGTGATACAACAAAAGTTGATGCACCTAACCCAGCTATATCTGGTTTAGCTAAGTTTTGATGTGCAACACTTGGTTCAATTAACCAATCAACGCCTAAAATTCTCCAATTATCTCTCATGCTGCTACCGTCAAATAGTAGAAGCTGACCTTGCGTTAATTGAATTGTTTGCTCGAAGCCTGTTTCATTGAGAAGTAAAAGTTCATCAGGATCAACGCTTACACTAAATACTTTGTTAAATTTATCTGACATCACACATTAGCCTGAGTTAAAGATTTAGTAATAGGGAATGTGCCGTTAGCAAGCTCCTCACCTATCTCTTGTAATGTTTCAATTATACCTTGCCGACCTAAGGCCTCGACATTGTCTCATTAAGTAAAAATCCAAAAATCGCCAGGGTCAAACTTTCGACTTCATACACTATAATTAATAACCGTTTTCGCTTATATCGGATGATTCAAAGTCTATCCCAAAAAGTTAAGCTAAAAAATAAAACTGACACTCACTTTAATTAATCTTTGAATGCCGTGCCTAGATTCTAATTGAAAGTGCACCTCCTAATTCATTATAGACTTCATTTGGTGTTTTAAATCCTAAACATTTTCTAGGGCGATTATTTAGTTGTTCCCCTACTTTTTTTAATTGCTGATGGCTTACTTTGCTAAAGTTTCTTTTCTTCGGGTAATACCTTCTAATTAACCCATTTATTTGTTCTACAGCACCTTTCCCCAGCTGTGATAAGGCTCACAAAAATAAGATTTATTTTTCAAAATGGCTTCTACTTTTTTAAACTTTGTATTTTCAGAGCCATTGTCATAAGTTATCGATAAACAAGAACTCGGTGGGTAAATAGATAGTTTCTTACATATTGCATTCGATGTCGCTAGAGCTTTTTTAGATGGTAATTTGGTGATATGACACACTCTAGAAACTCGTTCAAGTAACACATTCAGCGCACATTTTCTGTCGCTAGATTCAACAGAGTCACTTTCCCAATGCCCAAAGTTTTTTCTGAGATTAATGTCATCTGGTCTGTCTAAAATACTATATCTTTCGCCCCAAACTGTTTTCGTTTACGGGTTGGATATTTTTTCTTACGTTTTTATGTTGCCTAGCTAAATATACAATAAGTGATGGTTCATTCTTGTATATATATTGATAAATGGCCTCGTAAGATACGCTGGGTAAGGTTTTATCAAATTTTATTCGCCCAGCTATGATCTCAGGACTCCACCCAAGCTTGAGCTTATCAGTCACATATCGTTGAGCTTCAACAGACTTAAGTTTAACTCGCTTAGCTCTCTCCCTTACCCTTACTTCGTAATACATTTGAGCTGGATGAGGGTAATAAGTTGGTACGTAATAATCATATTTATTACGCTTTAACTCTCGGCTAATAGTACTATGTGAACGATTTAGTAATCGGCCCACCTCACGTATTGATTTTTTTTGGTAATGATACCACTCAAATAAACGGCAACGTTCAAAGTTAGATAAATGTGAATATTGGGTACTCATGGCATACCTCCTGAACTTATAGTTTAGTAGAGGTGGTGCACTTTGACCTTGAATCTGGCCCACGTCATACGGATCCTTAATATAGGCGTATAAATTATGCTATACCAGCGCTGGCTCACAGTTTAAAACGATTGCACCGATTTATAATTTTGATGGGTATTAGAGCTCAACTATTTAATCTTTTTAAATAGTGGTGATCGAATCGAAATATTTTGCCGTAATGGTATGTGAAGGGTTTGAAAGTGGCTTTAGTTTACTCAAGCGCACATTGGAACACCCCCCTTCACCATGAAATTGTAGTTATGATAAAGGTGTATTACATAAGCCCAATACACCTTTACTTTCTACTTTTATTTAGTTTTTAACTAATTGAATTAAATTAAGTTATAGTTCAGTTAGGTGTAGTTAGTATGTAATTTATTCTCCTGTAATTCCCTACAACTTTTTGTTGTTTAAGCAGTTTTGGCCGGTTCTCCTTGAACTGGCTTTTTTTTGCAAAATTTTTGGCTTGACTAGCTTTGTGCCTTTTAGCTGTGCGTGTTAAAGTTACACTCGCAATTAATTTAACTAGGCGTACCAATGCGTTATTACATATCATTACTATTTGTTTGCTTTACACTTTTGTCGGCCACGGTGAACGCAGCAGAACAAAAAGCTAATGTGCTCACAGCACAAGAACAACAACAAGAATTAAATCGATTAAAAGAGCCAATGTATAAACCGCTTTTGGAGCGCTACGTTTTAGATGAATTAAAAGCCGTACGTCAAGATCAACAAAAACTACGTGAAGATGTCACCAAACAAGTAACTCATGCACAACTAGATACCGCCGATCGTGCAATAACTTACACCACCGATACGATTAATAATGTATTTTTTATTATTACCGCAACAGCATCAATTTTAGTATTGGTTGGCTGGAATTCGCTACGCGATGTTAAAAACAAAGTAGAAGATATTGTAAATACACGCGTAAGTGTTATTACCGATGAATACGAAGAGCGATTAAAAATTCTAGAAGAAAAATTACGTGTGCGCTCAGAAGAAATACTAAGTAACCAAGAACGCATATCGGTCACCAATGAGGTTCATTCTCTGTGGATGCGCGCAAATTTAGAAAGTGATTTTGCCAATAAAATTGAAATATTTGACGAAATTTTAAAACGTAAACCCGAAGATGTAGAAGCAATTGCTTATAAAGCCGATGCATTATTAGAGATTAACGAAACTGCACAAGCAATTGAGCTATGCAATCAAGCCATTGATATTGATAGCGATTATGGCTACGCTTACTGGCAACGCGCCTGTGCTTATGCGCTTACACATAAACACGCAGATGCCTTGGCTGATATAAAAATGGCATTAGATTATTCACCTAATTTACGAAACGAGTTATTACATGAAAGCGCATTTGCAAGCCTGCATGATAACGAAAGCTTTAATACCATTGTGGCCGGTGAGCCAGTTTAATTAAGCTGATAAAAAAGGGCGTATGCCCTTTTTGTGTAGCATTTAATAATTAGAAGCTCCCGCTTCTCGCGTGAGCAAGCTCTACGCCTACATGAAATGTATTCCATTATTTGCTCTGACTTGTAGACGCACAGCTTGCTGGCGTGTAAAACGCAGTTTTTAAATAGGTAAATAATTAGAAGCTGCGCTTCTCGCGTGAGCAAGCTCTACGCCTACATGAAATACGTTCCATTATTTGCTATTACTTGTAGACGTGCAGCTTGCTGGCGTATAAAAACACCGTTTTTAAATGATTAAGTAATTAGAAGCTACGCTTCTCGCGTGAGCAAGCTCTACGCCTACTAGAAAATGTTTAAACCCGTCTCATTGTCTGCTATTACTTGTAGACGCGCAGCTTGCTGGCG
>NZ_PNDU01000317.1:0-6664 GCF_005886635.1 Pseudoalteromonas sp. S558
CGCCCTTTGGGTTCTTTCTAGGGACGATTAACTCTTTGTTGCTCGGTTTTTACTTAGCCCACTAGGTTACAAACCTCACGCCGCGATTAAATCGCCCCTAGATTGAACAAATTTTAATCCTGAAAGGTCAACAGGCCCTAGAAAACTATTTTTTAGGACTTAACTTGTACATTTCCCACCAACATAGTTTCATCACATATTAAGTGGTTCAATTTTTGCATTCTAATTCGTATTATTCATTATTGTGTCAAAAAGCTGATGGAAACAAATCACCTCGATAAGCAAAACTTTTTTGATTTAGGTAACTTAGATTCTCTGCGTCGAGAAGCCTTAACGAGCGGTGATGCATCAACGGATGCTTCTAAAGCTGCGCTTAAAAAAGCGGCGGCACAATTTGAAGCTATTTTTACGCAAATGCTACTCAAAAGTATGCGCAAAGCAAATGAAGCATTTGAAGATAAAGAAAGTCCTTTTAATTCAAGTGGTGTTAAGTTTTTTGAAGAAATGCACGATCAGCAATTATCTACGGAGCTCTCATCTAATGGTTCATTGGGGTTGGCTGACTTAATTGTTCAACAGTTATCTCCTGACGGTAAGAGCTTTATGCCGGGGTCTGTACTTAGAACCACTAACGATATTTTTAGTGATAAACGGGCTGGTTCGACACTTCCTCATGAGCAAACAGCACAAGAAGCAACGTCTGCTCTTAATAACAATAAAGCAGAGGCTGAAAAATCAACAGTAACCACGGCTACGTTTGAAACCGCTGAAGAGTTTGTCAGTTCGGTTTGGGAACATGCTAAAACAGCCGCACAAAAAATTGACTTGAATCCTGCTGTTATGGTTGCACAAGCTGCACTTGAAACGGGTTGGGGTAAACACATCATTAATAAAAGTGACGGTAATAGTTCATTCAACTTATTTAATATTAAGTCAGATAAAAGTTGGGAAGGCGAAAAAGCAAGCAAAGTAACACTCGAATTTGAGCAGGGCACGGCAGTAAAAAAACAAGCTAGCTTTAGAGCTTACGATTCAATAAAAGAAAGTGTTAATGATTTTGTTGATTTTTTAACACAAAACCCGCGTTACCAAGATGCACTACAAAATACTGCAAAACCGACTGAATTTTTAGATTCATTACAAAAAGCAGGTTATGCCACCGATCCAAATTATGCCAGCAAAATAAAAAAAGTGCTTAACAGTGATGAGCTAAAAGATATTGCGGCAAATGTAATCCGCCAAGGAGTAAAGTAACATGTCGTATGATTTATTTAATATTGCACGTTCAGGAGTCAGAGCTAATTCTGAATTGTTGCAAACGACAAGTAAAAACATTGCGAATGTGAATACTGAGGGCTACGTACGCGAGCGAACAGAATTTGCAACAACCTTTGATAATCAGGTGGGTAGGGATAAAACATATCGACTACTTAACGAATTTGCGCAAAAGCAATTAAATAGAGATACCTCTAATAAAACCTTTTTTGATCAATTTGTTGGTGAAGCGAACCGGATTGATACCTTGTTTTCGGAAGAGTCTAACAGCTTATCAACACGTATAAATTCCATGTTTAATAATGTGCAAGAGGCACTAAATCAGCCCTCGTCTTCGGTTGCTCGTTCATTAGTTATAAGCGACACAAAAAATTTACTCGATCAAATGAATAGACTTTCAGGAATTGTATCAGAGCAAAAAGAAGTGGTGAATGAGCAGTTAGAAATATTTGCCGGTGAAGCCAATACGTTAATCCAAAGCATTAATACCTTGAATCAAGAAATTGCAGGGGTTAGCGGCACAAGCCAAGAGGCTAATGCGAGCTCTGCTTACAATGAACGTGATAAAGCAATTCGCGATTTATCTAAACTAATTGATATTGAAACGCTCGATGGCCCTAATGGCGAAAAGCAAGTTTTTATGGGCACGGGTGAAGCCGTAGTTATGCAAAATGGTTCATTTAATTTATTTTCAATAAGCAGTGATCCTGACGCCGATTTTAAAGAACTTCGTCTAGAGGTAAACGGTGGTAAAGCTGTGCCAATAGAAGTTGATGCGAGCAAATTAAAGGGCAAAATAGGCGGTTTACTCGCTTTTAGAGACGATATTTTAGTGCCTACTCAAAATCAAATTGGACAAATGGGAATTGCTCTAGCTGATTCATTCAACCAGCAGAACCGCCTTGGTATGGATGCCGATGGAGAGCTTGGCGGCGATATATTTAATATACCTACGGTTAACGGTTACGCCTATAAAGCAAACACAGGTACCGCAGGAATAACCGCAACGGTTGAAGCTGGAAAAGGAAGCGAGCTTCCAGCTAGTGATTTTATTATTACTTTTACTACAAACCCTAATGAAGTCAGTATTCAGCCTATTGATAACAAAGGGGAGCCCTTAGGTAATCCCTCTCTTGCAACTGTGCCTGCAAGTGGAATTGTCGATTCAGCCGCTATAACAAGTGGCGAATCGTTTGGTTTACAAATGAATATAGCGGGCGCGGGTGTTGCGGGGGATCAATTTCAAGTGAAACTAAACTCTGGAGCCGCCGGTAATATTACACTGACCACTGAAAGAGGTGAAGATTTAGCATTAGCATCGCCTGTAAGAACCAAAAATAATATTGATAATACCGGGAGCGCGGCTATTTCGGCGGGCGACGTAAGCAGTGTTACATCCGGTGGATTTACCAACCTGCCTTTAGGGCTTACTAATGGTCCTATTACGCTAGTTAAAACAGCTAATACAAACGAGTATCAGGTAACCGATACGAGCGGTACGACCACATTCACTGTAACGCCACCGGCTAATAATATATTGGCGCAAGCTGGTGCACCTTATAGCACCTATGGTTTTGATTTTAATATAGATGGGGTTCCTGCAACGGGCGATACCTTTACATTAGAGTTTAACGAAGGGGGCTTTGACGATAACCGTAATGGTTTAAAACTTGCTGAACTTCAAAATGGCGAATTGGTTCGTCAAAATGTAGTCGCAAGTGCATCTGCTGATAACCACGGAACATTTAATCAAGCTTTTGCTGAGGTTGTTACAGATATTGGTGTGGTAACAGGTCAGGCGAAAACAAATGGGGCCGCGTTTAATGCGCTTGCCAAGCAATCTGAATCTTGGTACGAGTCGCTATCAGGTGTAAACCTTGATGAAGAGGCGGCAAATTTACTGCGTTTTCAACAATCTTATGCCGCCTCAGCACAAGTTTTAGCGGCAGCCCGTTCTATTTTTGAAACTTTACTTAGTGCCGCGAGGTAATTATGCGCTTATCAAATAACTTAATGTATCAAAACAGTATTAATAACATACTTAAAAATCAACAAGGTGTGGCAAGCGCTCAAGAGCGTGTAACTACCGGAGAAAAGTATTTAACAACTTCAGAAGCGCCAGCTGCAGTATCGCAAGGTATGCTGTACACCAATAAAATAGAAACAAATGAACAGTACACTAAAAATATTAATCAGCTCAAAGGTCGATTAGAGACTGAGCATAGTATTTTAAAAGGCATGAATGAAAATATTTTAGCTACGCAAGAATTAACCATTCGGGCGGGTAATGGTTCGCTTAGTAAAAGTGATTTGGCAGGAATTGCAGGTGAGCTACAAGAGTTACAAAAGTCATTGGTTAACTTAATGAACACCCAGTCAGAAGGTGGTAAATATATTTTCTCTGGGTATCAAGACAATATCCAAACTTATACTTTTAATAACGTCACTAAAAAATATGAGTATCAAGGCGATCAGGGCCAACATGAAGTCACTATTGCTAAAGGTGTTGAAATTAAATCCAGCGATAATGGATTTAACGCGTTTGAAAAAGTTGATGCCCGATTAGATGTAACCTCAAACAGAGGCACAGCTACAGGTACAATCACATCGGGCACTGTTTACGTTAGTAACCAAGGTGAGTTTGATAAGTTCCATAGCAATAATTACAACACCGACCCAGATCCTTTGGTTTCAGCAACTGTAAATACATATAACGTTAATGTATTACCAGGTGCAACAGCATCTTCCCCTGATACATACGAAATACTACGTGATGGTGTGCCACTTGTTCCTCCTGTTACAGGTGAGGTAACCGATGAGCCAATTGAATTTGCTGGGATGGAAATTAAACTCGAAGGCGAAGCACCAGGGCAGTTAGATTTTAGTCTTGAGAAACCGCATAAAGAAAATGTACTTAATACTCTGCAAGGGCTTATAACAAGTTTAAAAGATGAAACGCTAGAAGGTGAAGACTTACAACAAGCGTTAGCTAGTGGCTTAATACAGCTAAAAAATGCAAGTGAGCAAGTTGTATTTACGCAATCTAGTCTGGGTGGACGAATGAATGTAGTTGATAAAGTAACTGATTCTAATAGTGCTGTAGATATAAATAACAAAGCGAGCAAATCAAGTTTAGTTGAAGTTGATATGGCAGAGGCTATTAGTGAATTAACTAAACAAGAAACTGGATTACAAGCGTCGCAAGCCACGTTTGGCCGTTTGGCTAAACTAACATTATTTGATTATATATAAACCAAACTTGTTCACGTTATTGCCCTTCATCAGTAAGGGTAATAACTTGCCCTTATAAAGCGGCAAAAAATTGTCACCCCTTTCTTCCTCTTTTATAAAATCAATCTAATAATTAACTAACCCCCATTTTATTTTGTTTTTAATGTTTAAAAACAATGGCTTAATGTTTATATTTGAGTTGGCACAACAAATGCATTTACTTGAGCATAGAAAAGTGTGGATTCTGCTAAAGAAAATTGAACCACATTCTTAATTAAAACTAGGAGATGGTAAAATGGCTTTAAGCGTAAATACAAATGTTGCATCACTTAATGGGCAACGAAACCTATCTAAATCTAGTATGGCACTAGAAACATCAATGCAGAGATTATCATCAGGCTTGCGAATCAATAGCGCTAAAGATGATGCGGCAGGTCTGCAAATTGCCAATCGCTTAACTTCACAAGTTAATGGCTTAACGGTTGCACAACGAAATGCAAATGATGGTATTTCAATGGCACAAACCGCAGAAGGTGCAATGCAAGAATCGGCAAACATACTACAGCGTATGCGTGACTTATCACTGCAATCAGCGAATGGCTCTAATAGTGCGGTTGACCGTGCTTCACTGCAAAAAGAAGTCAGTGCACTTCAACAAGAATTAACCCGTATTTCAGATACCACTAAATTTGGTGGCACCAATTTATTAGATGGCACATTCGGTACAAAGCAATTTCAGGTTGGTGCTAATGCGAATGAAACAATTAATGTAAGCTTACGTAACGTAGCCGCAGATTCAATTGGCGCACATGAAATTAAAGGGCCTGCGACTGCCACTGCAGCAAATACTGCCTTGGGTGATGTACAAACTGTAAACTTAGCCACTAACCATGGCACCAGTGCTGATACGGTTAATATTAATGGTACAGATATTGTTGTTGCTGCTGGCTCTGGTGCGGCTGCTATCGCAGATACAATTAATAAGTCAGGCGCCGGTGTGGTAGCAGAGGCAAAAATTGTCACGACTTTCTCAAATATTACATCAGACAGCAAAGGCGTGATTGAAATTAAGAAAAATGGCGTGGTTGAGAAGTCATTTGACTTAGGTAATTATGGTGGTGAAAAAGAGCGCTTGACTACCGATATGCAACAAGCTGGTTATGATGCTATTTATGATCCAGCAACTGAAGTAATTTCTTTTAAAGCAACTGACGTTGATGGTATTGATATTACAGGCGCAGAGGTAGGTGATTTTACTTTAGGTGGAACGGCAGTCACAAGTACTGCTAACTCATTTAGCGTTTCTGCAGAGTTGAACTTATCATCGGCAAATAAAATAGGTATTTCAGGGACCACCGCGAATGAATTGTTTGGCACAGGGGCTGCTGCAATACAATCATCAGGCGGCTCTAGTTCATTAACAAGTATTGAAAGTGTTGATATTTCAGGTTCAACTTCAGAAGGCGCACAAGAAGCTATCAAAGCAATTGATGCAGCATTAGCGCAAATTGATGCCCAACGTGCCGACTTAGGTGCGGTGCAAAACCGCTTTGGTTTTACTATTGCCAATCTTGCTAACGTATCTGAAAACGTATCGGCTTCGCGTAGTCGTATTCAAGACACCGATTACGCGCTTGAAACAGCGACATTGACTAAAAATCAAATAATGCAACAAGCAGGTACAACCATCCTGTCGCAAGCAAATCAGTTGCCACAGGCAGCATTAAGCTTACTAGGTGGTTAAGTCACTGCCCTATAATAAGCATGAGTCATTTAGCGCACCTACTTAGGTGCGTTTTTTGTAATTTTAAAAAACACCCTCAAAAAGCATTAAATTTAATAATCATAACCGCAATTAAATGTCAGTACTCTTACCATTCAATTAAATTACGCTATACACCTTTTTAATATACTTTAATAATTATTAAGTGCTAAAAAGCAAAATAAATTAAAATTGACTCCGCAAGTCACCAAGAGATATACACTTATATTTATCTAAATGGTGGCTTTGCGGAAATGCTTTAGCGCTTGTAAGGTGTTTGCTGTTAATTAGATGCTGTTAATTAGATGCTGTTAATTAGATGCTGGTATCTGCTGGTTTTAATCGCGTTGTTTTTGTGGCGTAAATAGATGTGGGATTAGGCCACTCACCAGCCAT
>NZ_PNDU01000318.1:0-12986 GCF_005886635.1 Pseudoalteromonas sp. S558
ATCGCGTACAGGGCTTAAGCGAGGCACACTCGTTATAGGCAGCAGCACAACCATTGCAAGCTATTGGCTGCCCCCTTATTTAGCTAACTTTTGCGCGCAGTACCCACACATAAAAGTAGAAGTACAAGTTGCCAATACCGCGCAAATTGAGCACGCATTACTCGAATGTACTATTGATTTAGCACTGGTTGAAGGTACACCAACCGAGCCACATATTATAAGTAAGCACTGGCAAAACGATTTAATGAGTGTGGTTATACCGAGTAGCTTAAAGCCCGCTAAAAATGTAAAAGCATGGTTAAACAAGCAGTTTTGGCTGCTGCGCGAACCTGGCTCTGGCACACTCGAAATGTCGGTTAAGTTACTACAACAACACGACGTTACAGCAAAAAACAGCATGCAATTGGGCAGTAACGAGGCTATAGCAAGAGCGGTAGCACAAGGGATGGGCGTTGCGTTATTGCCTAATGTGGTAACTGAAGATTTAGTGCAATTAGGTAAATTAACACGGCTAAAGCCACAAAACAATATTGAGCTATCACGGCCATTATATCAATTACACTATAAAGACAGACCGTCTTCGCATGCAGCGCAATTTAGTTGACCACGTCAAAGAGCAACTTTTAAACCCTTCATATGCCATTACGATAGAATATTTCGATTCGAACACCACTATTTTGAAAAGATTAAATAGTTGAGTTCTAATACCCATCAAAATTATAAATCGGTGCAATCGTTTTAAACTGTGAGCCAGCGCTGGTATAGCATAATTTATACGCCTATATTAAGGATACGTAAGTTTTAGGTAGGCACACTGAGTGATACGTAAGGCAATTAAATAAAAATAGCCGTTACTTTATTAAGCACAACATTAAGCATAAGCGATGAAATTGATTAAGTATTTTTACTTTCCACAATAAGGATTTCAGAATGAGCAACTCTAAAGCGGGCCAATGCCCGGTCATGCACGGTAGCAATACCAAAGCGTCTAACACTAATACAGATTGGTGGCCAAATGCCCTCAACCTCGACATACTTCATCAACACGATACAAAAACAACCCCATACGATAGCGATTTTAGTTACGCCGATGCATTTAAAACGCTTGATTTAGAAGCTTTAAAAGCAGATTTAAAAAACGCAATGACGCAAAGCCAAGAATGGTGGCCAGCTGATTGGGGGCATTACGGCGGGTTGATGATCCGTATGGCGTGGCATTCAGCGGGTTCATACCGACTTGCCGACGGGCGCGGGGGCGGTGGTACAGCTAACCAACGTTTTGCTCCACTAAATTCATGGCCAGATAATGGTAACTTAGACAAAGCGCGTCGTTTACTTTGGCCAATCAAAAAAAAATATGGCAATAAACTCTCATGGGCCGATTTAATCATTTTGGCAGGTAACATGGCTTATGAATCTATGGGGTTAAAAACCTTTGGCTTTGCAGGCGGTCGTGAAGATATTTGGCATCCTGAAAAAGACGTTTACTGGGGAGCTGAAAAAGAATGGCTAGCACCAAGTGACGGGCGCTACGCAAATGTAGACAAACCCGACACAATGGAAAACCCATTAGCGGCAGTACAAATGGGCTTAATTTATGTTAATCCTGAAGGCGTT
Organism: Pseudoalteromonas sp. S558; assembly: GCF_005886635.1. NCBI lineage: Bacteria > Pseudomonadati > Pseudomonadota > Gammaproteobacteria > Alteromonadales > Pseudoalteromonadaceae > Pseudoalteromonas > Pseudoalteromonas sp. S558. The sequence goes on from NZ_PNDU01000318.1 coordinate 1,618, forward strand.
AATGGCAAGCCTGATCCACTTAAAACCGCAGAGCAAGTACGCGAAACGTTTGCACGTATGGCAATGGATGACGAAGAAACGGCTGCATTAACGGTCGGTGGTCACACGGTAGGTAAAACACACGGGAACGGTAAAGCCGAAAACCTAGGCCCAGAGCCAGAAGCTGCCGATGTACACGAGCAAGGTCTTGGTTGGAATAACACCACCACACGCGGAATTGGTCGCGATACCGTAACTTCTGGTATTGAAGGTGCATGGACCACACACCCAACTAAATGGGATAACGACTATTGTAAACTTCTGTTAACTTACGAATGGCAGTTAACAAAAAGCCCTGCAGGTGCTCATCAGTGGGAACCCGTTAATATTAAAGAAGAAGATAAGCCTGTTGATGTAGAAGATCCATCAATTCGCTTAAACCCAATAATGACAGATGCCGATATGGCCATGAAAATGGATCCCGCGTATCGTAAAATTATTGAGCGTTTTTATAATGACTTTGATTACTTCTCAGACGTATTTGCTCGCGCTTGGTTTAAATTAACTCACCGCGATTTAGGTCCTAAATCACGTTATTTAGGTGCCGATGTACCAAGTGAGGATCTAATTTGGCAAGATCCAGTGCCAACCGTTAACTACTCATTAACTGACGCCGAAATTAGTGATTTGAAAACTACATTACTTAATTGCGGCATTAGCGCAGCCGATTTAATTAGTACAGCATGGGATAGTGCCCGCACGTATCGTGGTTCTGATCACCGTGGTGGCGCAAATGGCGCACGTATTCGCTTAGCACCGCAAAAAGATTGGCAAGGTAATGAGCCAGCGCGTTTAGCAACAGTACTAAGTTCACTTGAAAAAGTACAAGCAGGTTTGAGTAAGCCTATTAGTATTGCCGACTTAATTGTTTTAGGCGGTACTGCTGCTGTAGAGCAAGCGGCTAAAAATGCCGGCGTTGATGTACTAGTACCGTTTGCACCAGGGCGCGGTGATGCCACAGACGACATGACCGATGCAGAATCGTTTGACGTACTTGAACCGATTCATGATGGTTTTAGAAACTGGCTGAAAAAAGACTATGTTGTATCTGCCGAAGAACTCTTGTTAGAACGTAGTCAGTTGATGGGACTAAGCGCACCAGAGATGTCAGTGTTACTTGGGGGCATGCGCGTATTAGGGACTAACTATAATGGCAGTCAGCATGGTGTATTTACAAGTAATGTCGGCACCCTAAGTAATGACTTTTTTGTAAACTTAACCGATATGGCATACCGCTGGGAGCCCGCAGCTAAAGGCTTATACAATATTGTAGAGCGTACAAGCGGCGAAACTAAATGGACTGCAACACGTGTTGATTTAGTATTTGGTTCAAACTCCATTTTACGCGCGCTTGCTGAGTTTTATGCACAAGACGATAATAAAGAGCGTTTTGTACAAGATTTCGTAAATGCGTGGGTAAAAGTAATGAACACCGACAGGTTTGATATCAAATAACCCATAAGGTGAATATAAAAAAGGGGGAGTAATTAATTACTCCCCCTTTTTTATATATAACGCAGCAGCGGGCATATATTTGTAGGCGTAGAGCCTGCTCACGCGAGAAGCGCAGCTTCTAATTATTTAATCAAAGGTATGATGGCGCGTTGCACTAAAACGATTAAGCAAATGATGCATAACATATACAGCACATAAACTTAAAATAATCGCCACCGATACCGAACTAAATCGATACAATGCACTGTAAATTAAGTCTTTTCCTGGGCCCAACGACTGCCCAAATAAAATACCAAATGTGGTTAATACACCAAACCCTATACCAGGTATACCGCCGCCTAAAATATGGAATCGTGCAAATACAAACGATAAAATCCACAATATAGCCACCGGAAACAGTAAAAAATCGGTGTGATTGTACAAAAACAACTGCGATAACAGCGCGGCATTGCAACCAATCAATGTACCAATTGCACGTTGCCAGCCTGCCATACCTGCTGCTTTCCAACACAATGAAAATAAAATAAGTACTGAGGCCGCTTGTGCTGAAATTGAATCTTGTAAATCAAGCACCTGAAAAACTACAAACGAAAGCGTTGCCACACTGGCGCAAAGTAGCACCTCATGGCGAATGCTTTCTTTAGGTTTAGCTGGCATTACTCGACTGGGCCTTGCGGTTACATCAGGAAATACCCCATGCATTATCGCGGCAATAATCACAGTTAGTAGGATAGCCAAACCGTTACTTAAAATCAGCGGATAAATACTACTGCCTTGATCAACATAGCTCGAAAAATGCAGTTGAATTGAAAGGCTAACTACACCTAAAGCACCAAATAAAAAGGCGCTACCGCTACTCATTTTATGAAATAAAAAACAAAATATGCCAAATACAAGTAGCGTCATAACGACAGGCAAATGAGAAAATAGACCCTGTATTATAAGCACTATAAATGCACTAAAAGCCGCCGACGCTATAAATTGATTAATAACCCCTCGGCTTAATGTAGGCACCATACCGAGTAACAACATAGGATAAACAGTAAAAAATATGCCGTTTGGCCAATTCATTAACTTACTAATAGCAAAACCGATAGTACATCCGCCGGCTATACGCAGTGCTTGGCGAAGGCCATTAGAATCTAATTGTGGTCCTTGGCTAACAACTTGAATCATACCTTCTCCATTAATAAATGTAGTGTAACCAACTAATAAACCTAATTTGCGCTGCGCCAAACCACTGCCCAATAGTTGACTCTGGCAGTAATTGCACTGTAGCACGTGCACCACTTGGCATATTTTCAATTAAACTTTGATTGTTAACTAATTTTAGATGAATACGTTGTCGCTGCGCATCACGCACCCAGCGGTTACTGGTCTCTGTAGTGCTGAGCAAACCATTGGCACTTAACTGACCATTACTTACACCGGCCTCGAACGCCTCAAGTGTTGCATCGTAAACCTCTCCTGGGCGACTATCAAAAACGACTTTTGCTAAGCTACCTGGTTTCATGTGCAGAAGTGATTTCTCTCTAAAATCGGCAACTAAGTCAGCTTTTTTAGCCACAATCGCTAATAACGGTTTACCTGCAACGGCATATGCACCATCAAGCAATTGTAAGTTAGCAACTATGCCATCACTCAAGGCACGCACTTGCGTATACGATAAATTTAACTCGGCTTGTGCTAACTGATTTGCAGCATGGCGCATTGCTAAGTTTTGATCTCCCGACTCACCACGGGCTAAAATAGCTTCTGCTAATTGCGCCTCATACGCTACTACATTTGCTTTGCTTGCTTGATAATTAGCACGAATGCTTTCAAGCTTTTGCTCTGATATAGAGTTTTGTTTGTAGAGCTTTTCGCCTCGGCTTTTTAGTAATTTTTGCTCATGTTGTTTAGCTTTTGCTGCACTTATTTGCGCCTCAAGCGCTTTAACATTTGTGTCGAGTCGCTTGTTTTGTAATTTAGCATCGTCAAGCGCCAGCTGAGCCTGTTCGTACGCTAAGTTATAAGGACCAGAGTCAATACCAAACAATGCATCGCCAGACTTTACAGGTTGGTTATTACTTACTAACACGTTAGTTATTCGACCACTTATTTGTGGTGATATTTGCACAACAGGATGATACACGCGCGCTTGAGGCGTTACAGGTAAAAAAATATCAGCCAATAAATAGTAAATAAACACAAAAACAAACCCAATGAGGGAGAGTCTTACATAGCGGGCAAATTTTTGATCAGGTGTCATTTTTAGCCTTTGTTTGAGATTTAATGCAACTGAGTGCGTTTTCTTCCATTTTTACCAAGCCATATGCCATTGCATCTAATTGTGCATGGCTAAAACCGTTATATAACTGCGCTTTAATATCTGTTATTCGCTCATTTAAGGTGTGTAAAATACTGCGACCTTGCTCGGTAAAATAAAGCTTTTTACTGCGTTTATCGTGCTCATCTACGCGGCGTACAATCAGCGATTGTTCTTCTAACTGTTTAAGCGTGCGGGTAAGCGACGGCATCTCTATGCCTAAACTCTGTGCCAGCGCTAACTGAGTAACGCCTTCTTTGAGCATATTTATATGCATTAGGGCAGTCCAGCGCGACTGTGTTAACCCTAAAGGCTCAACAGTAATAGTTACCGCTTCACGGCATAAGCGATGCACACGGCCCATATTACCGCAAAGTGTTAAATCAAGAGTTTCATAAAATGGAATGTTTTTAACCATAGCGCACTTAATTAGTTAGCAGGCTAACTATAATATCACTACTTAATAAACAACGTAAATATATTAGTTAAAAATGAATTAAAGATGTGCAGTAAGAAATAAAGCGAGGTATAAAACCTCGCCTATATAAAAATAAACGCCGTACTTGTCGGTGCGATTTTCAAGTAACTAATTTATTATTTACAGCTTTATAAAGCATCTTAAAAATTAAGTAGGTTGGCTGGCGAGTATTGATCGGTCAGTACTTTCGTATCAGCAGGCCAATCTTGACCGTCTTTTGTAAAATACATAAATTCGCTGATTGCTTTTATATCAATGCCGTATTTTGCCAAACGAGGCTCAAGTATTTTAACCCGTGCCTTTATTTGCTCGTTAGTTGGCGGCGCTTTAAGTCCCGCTAAAATAATACGATTACTGCGATTTTCACGGCTTACATTTATAAAATCGCCAAATACAGCGTGGTAAGTTGCCGATTCATGCTCGTATAGTTTACTGCTCGAAAACGTATTAGCAGCAATTATACCGCCGTCAGCCAATACACTTTGTACTTCTTCAAAAAACTCTTTAGTGAGTAAATGCTCCGGAATATAGTCGCCATTAAAGGCATCTAAAATTATCCAATCGTACATTTGCTTTTTAATAGCGGCGCGTTTTATAAAAATACGACCATCTTGCACGCTTGATGTCACTAAATCGTTTTCTATAAAGTTAAAGTAGTCGCGGGCAACTTTAGTCACTGCGGGGTCTATTTCTACATTATGAATTTTTGCCTCTGGATATAGTTCATGAATAACATTAGAAAGCGTACCGCCACCTAATCCTATAATAAGTACATTTTTAGGGGTATCGGCTACTAAAAGGCTGGCAAAAGTAAGTTTAGTGTAGTTAAAAACAAGTTTGTCGGGGTCATTTTTGTACATGCAGCTTTGGCTTGTTTGGCTGCTTTTAGTATTAAATTTAAGACAACGTAGGTCGCGAGTTTCTTCAACAATAATATTACGGTAAAGCGAGCGCTCTTCATGAATAACATTGCTAAACGTCGATCCCGAAAACACGATTAACGGCAGTAGTAAATATTTAAGCATGAGCAAGTTCCTTATTACTCGCCAAGGTATTAATAACAATAGCCACCAAGCCTAACGACCCTAGTGTTAAAGCAAAAGCACCAATAATGGTATTTACGTCAAACGCGAGCACAAAGTAAAAAGAGGTGATAATAGTACCCAGCGCACTGCCAAGCGTACTTACAAAGTATAAACGCCCCGCTACTTGACCACTTTTATCGCTATCGGTTACCAATAAACGTACTGAGTAGGGCGAAATCATACCTAAAATAATGGTTGGAATAAAAAATAATGCAGTTGAAGCTAACAGCGAACCATAGCGGCTATCTTCAATATGCGTGAATATAAACTCCATTATCTGCTGCGAAAATAATGTAATAGGCACAACCATAATACTCGCAACTAAAAATATTAAACCATATTTAGTAAGCGATGCATTTTTAGTACTTAGCTTACCGCCAAGTAAATAGCCAAATGATAAACTGAGCATAAACACCGTTATTATGCTGCCCCAAATATGTACACTGCTCCCAAAAAAAGGCGCAAGTATTCGCCCTCCTAAAAGCTCAATCCCCATAATACAAAAGCCACTGCAAAAGGCTAAAAAATCAATTAATGCGTTTGTTTTTAAAGTCATGTAATTATCGTTTTGTAACTTAATAAAGCTCCATACTAACGTGATGCAAACATGCCCGCTAGTATAAAAACCACTCAAGGCAAGCCTTTTAAAAGCAAATTAGCCGTGTTTAATATTAGCGGCGCGCAACAGAGTAATTCAGTAATAACCTAAGTTTGTCGTGGTGAAACACGCAGCGCAGGCAAAAGTGACTCGTAGTTCGGGGTAATCCAAGCCCAAAAAGTAAATTTAGTAGCACAATATTATTTGTACAATTAGAGTGGCTGTCTGGTTTAATTCGAATGGCGTCGTTATAGTAGTGCTCCACCTCCTATGGATAGAAGACCATTTAATAGATAGAAGAAAAAATATTGGGAAAATCGCGCAAATGATTATGAATAAGGTGATATATGTCTATTGAAAAGATTAATTTAGCAATAAAAATGATGGAAAGTACTGGAGAAGAGATTTTAACTACAGGAGGAGTGACTAGTTCATTGATTCAACAAGCAGAGCAAAAACTAAAAATAAAATTTACTGAAGATTATAAATACTTTTTAGATAAATATGGCTGTTTAAGCTTTGAAGGTGAAGAGTTTTATGGTTTAACTCGTGATGGGCTAAATTCAGACGCAATTCCATGTGTTATTTTTGCTACTGAGTCAGCAAGAATGCGTGGAGATATTTCTCAATCAATGGTTTACATAAAGTCTTCAGGTTATGGTCCGTTGTTTAGTATAGACTTATCTGGTACTGATTCTGTTTTTCCTGTAGTAGAAACCAATTTGTCATATAAAAGAGATAAAAAAGTAAACATAGTGGCTGAGAGTTTTGGAGACTTTTTTTATAATGAAATTAAAGATGCAATTGAGGATTTATGATTTCATATAACTGGGAGCCATGATGTTTTATAAAAAAAGCGATATTCGTGTTGATTTGTTACAAATGGTTTAGCACTTTCAAAGTAAAGAAGAGAAAGATGCTTTTTCTTAATGGGTGGCCAAAATCACTGTACCACTACACTGAAAGATGTGAAAAATCTCTACCCCATATCACAAAAGAAAAGCGTTGATTATAGATATATTAGTTACTCAGATGCTGTATCTTATTTTGATCGCAATATAACTAAGGTAATAAGGATGGAAAAAGAAGGGTATCCAATGGGAAGTCTTTCAGAGGAGTTAAAATCCGTTAAAATTCAAATAATAAATGAGCTAGGTGACTGACCTTTTATAGAGGTGGAGTGCATAACAACACGCCCTTAGGTGGACAGTAGGCACTAAAGCTAACTTGCCACCGTAAATTTTACAGCGGTGCTCACTTACTTTTCAAAGCGAAAAAATTTATCAATGCCCCCTAAATACTGTGAGTTTAATACAGGCGTAGTTACTTTTCTTCCAAAGCTAGTTCTATTTATATAATTAAATTTTTGAAGTATAAGCAAGACACTCGTCTTCATTACCCGTCTTATGTTCTTTTTATAAGGTAAATGGTTTGAAAAACAATAATATACATAAGCCAAGGTGGGTTTATCTATCTATATTTTTAATAGTATCTCTACTGTTATGTACTATCGGTTATTTTTATAACGAAAATTAACTGGAGACCCACTCTAAATTTTGCGCTTTTGAATCAGGAGACGGCATTGTTTCTTCAATTAGCGTGGCTGTCTGGTAAATACATTGAAGTTTATTACAAAAGGCATAGTGCTAATGGCTATTTCAGCCAAGAAGCTTTTGAGCAAAAGAACATTGCTTAGTATTGTGTCCAACTTTAGTGCGGGGGGTCACATTGTCCTTATTCAACACGAATGTTACTATATTCGAAACGGGACATTATCTTAACTATAAATGGAATTTAGATTATGGCTATTCAGCTAGCTGACTATGAAATTAACATACGTTCTTTTCACCCTGAAAAAGATTTTGGCTGGTCAGGGCTAATGTTTGAAGGGGATAATCGAGGGTTTTCGCTTAAACCTAGCGGTATTAAACCTACAACCTCAAGGATTTGGCATAAATTAACACTATCCACAAAAAAAATTACAGTTACTCCCGTAACAGTATCAGATCCATCAAAAGCACCTTGGGAAGATAAAAAAAGAATATATTCTGGTAATTTAGCACCAAAAGGGCGTGTTACCCTCAAAGACAAACCTCTAACTAATAATAGTATTTATCAGTATCGCTTAGACGGCCATTACGGAGGAGTTAATCACGCGATGCCAGGCTCTCCAGTGATGCAAGAAAGATTAGACTTTTCATACGTGCCAACTTTAAATGTTAAGTATAAAGTTATTATAGACATTGATACTGTAAACGGTCACATGGATATAGTTACTTATATCACTGGCGATGCTTTTCCCAATTGTGAAGCATTTATTGTGGATCCAGGTGGACAAGCAATTTCACTTGGTATACATGTTCGAAAAGGCGCGCCACCATTAAGTTTATCTCTAAATGCGGACTATCCGATGATTGCAAGCGCACTGCGTTTACCGCTTAATAACAATGGTAGTTTTAAGGGGACTGTCGGCGATGAACTATTTAGACAAGCAAATAGATATCCTAAATTAGCTTTTCACAAAATAGCTGATTGGAATAATCGGTTTACTTCGATTCCAGCAAACAGCGGCCATTGCATGCTGCTCGAAAAAGCGAGTTTAGAATATTGCTTTAATGGCTTACTTAAGTAAAGGCGACTCGATGAAATCATTTTATAATATCCACCTTTTAAAAATACTGTTTATTAGCTTAATAATAGCGTTACTTTCAGCCTGTACTGAGGTAAAAAAAAGTGAACCTGCAATTTACTTAATACCTGAAGACTATGTTGGCTCTTTATACATAATATTTAACGCACCAAATGGAGAGCCACCGAAATACGAGGGCGATTCTCGCATATATAAAATACCGCTATCGGGTGTACTTGTTACACAAATGGATGCTAACGAGGGCTGGATTGAAAATAGTCAAATACAGTATTTTTACGTGAGTGATACAGGTGAGAGATCGCCTATAAGCGAAGACTCTTCATTAAAAAGAGATTCGACTGAAAGCGGTGAAGAAATAAGAACTATGTACGGTGGAGGATTAGGTCATACAGTGCCAGCATATGGGTGCGATTTTATTTATCAAAACTTTACCGTTGGAACAGATTCAGAGCAAACGGACAGTAAGTACCTATTCGACATACGCGAAGCAATAAAAATTGAGAATATAGACGGTAAGTTTTTTGATAGTATTTGCCCAAATCGAAAAAGACCCTCTCCTGCGATTTATCTAATACCTGAAAGCTATACTGGCACTTTTTATATTATTTATAACGTACCAAAAGGCTCGCCATCTAAGTATGAAAATGGTGTCCCAATTTTTGAAGTACCATCATCTGGAGTCTTAATAACACAAGCAAAGGGAAGTGATGTATGGGAAGAAAACCCACCTAATTGGCACTTTTATTATGTTAATAACAAGGGCGACAGAACACCTATTAAAAAGCGATGGCATGATGATATAGAAAATACGCCTGAATTTCTCAGCAGTACGCAGCTAACTACCTTCCATGCTAGCATAGAAGGAATTATACTTTCAAAAAATTGCAGTGTTCATGCACAGTTATTTGCGGTGGGGCAAGTCAGTGATATTTTTGATAGCCAATTTCAATTTGATTTAAAAGAGCATATTGATACTTCATTCTATGAAAAAGTATGCGCTAATCACTAAAATCATTCAAATAAACAACTAAGGCCGCAGTAATAAATACGGCGGCCTTTTTTATTTAGCTAAGTGTTATTTAATAAGCGCCTGCGCTGTAAATGAGCTCGTAGCTGTGGCTGTAAATTTCAAGGATGTTGCCAAACGGGTCTTCCATGTAGATCATGCGGTATGGCTTTTCGCCAGGGTAATAATAGCGCGGGGCTTGCATACGTTTTTTACCGCCTGCTGCTACAATACGCTCTGCTAAGCCTTCTACATCAGGATCTTGAACACAGAAATGGAAGATGCCTGTTTTCCAGTATTCAAAGTTGTCTTTTGGGTTTTCTTGGTTTTTAAATTCAAAAATTTCTACACCAATACGATCGCCTGTTGAAAGGTGCGCTATTTTGAATTTTTCCCATTTCTCACCAAATACTTCGGTACACATTTCGCCAATGGGGCTTTTGTCTTCGGTTATTAAAGTGGGTTCCATTATTGTGTACCAACCCATAACCTTAGTGTAAAACTCAACGGCTTTTTCAACGTCGGGGACCGAAATACCAATGTGCGAAAAACTACGTGGGTATGTATGACTCATAATGCTTCCTCTTTAACTTATCTTGTGACTAGTTGATGGAGTTAGTTTACGAATCGAACAATATTAAGTAAAATTATCATTAATCATCATTTTGAGTACGTTTTGTAATGATAAATCTGACATGGTTAAACACATTTTGCACCTTGGTTGAGGTAAATCACTTTACTCAAACGGCTGAACGCTTATTTATGACGCAGTCTGGTGTAAGCCAGCATATTAAAAAGCTAGAGCAACAAGTTAACTGCGCTTTACTTGAGCGCCACGGTAAGCAGTTTTCGCTCACCGTACATGGACAAAACTTATATCAGCAAGGCAGTTTGTTATTAAAAGAATGGCAATTTTTAGAACAACAATTAAAAGATGATTTGCCTTACAGCGGGCTGATAAAAATACAATCACCGGGGAGTTGTGGGCTACAATTTTACAGCCAATTATTAGCGCTACAAGCTACGCACCCAAAGCTAACTATTGATTACCGTTTTGCACCAAACACAAGTGTAGAGCAAGCCGTGGCAAACTATAGCGCCGATATAGGTTTTTTAACCCAAATGCCGACCCTTAGTGAAGTTACCAGCCATAAAATAGGGAAAGAAGCTTTATTATTAGTGACCCACGAAAATATTGAAAACCCAACGTGGGAGGTTTTATGTGAACTTGGCTTTATTGGTCACCCTGATGCAAAACACCATGCGCAGCTTTTACTTAGCGAAAACTACAGTGAGTTTGAACATGTTGATCAAATAAAGCAGACGGGGTTTTCTAACCAAATAAGTTTAATATTGGAACCTGTAAGTTTAGGGCTAGGCTTTACCGTTTTACCTGCTCATGCAGTTAGTGCATTTAATAAACCTGCGCTTATAAAAACGCACCATTTAGCCAACCCAATTAGCGAGAATATTTATGTGTGCCATCATCGCAATAGGCCAATGGCAAAGCGCATGCACACAGTTATCGAATCGATAAAAACAAACTAGGGCGTGTTGACCTTTAGTGGTTGAATTTGCAGCAGTGTGTTTGGTATTTAGGCAAGGCAGAGCCTGTGATGTGTGGTTGTTCCCCATAAATAGGCGATAACGCAGCATAAATGCCAAACATGCGCTGCCCTTTGGGTTCTTTCTAGGGACGATTAACTCTTTGTTGCTCGGTTTTTACTTAGCCCACTAGGTTACAAACCTC
>NZ_PNDU01000319.1:0-5625 GCF_005886635.1 Pseudoalteromonas sp. S558
GGTTAAGATATTTACTAATATATTGAATCATAATGATATTTAAATTTATTTTTCTCTAGCCAGAGATTTTCAGTGAAAACAAGGCGAATTTACGCGTCAATAGCGGGCCTATTGCAAGTAAATTCAACGCAGTTAGCGCTGAAAATAGCTGCTCAAGATAGATTTATTATCCAGAGTTCAGGTTAAATAGCTATTTAGCTATAAAAACATCAATAGTTGTAAAAATAAAAGCGATAAATATCAACCCGATCAATGTGCTTTAACCATTACCAAATCACTTCTATTAACCATCTAATAATGACGATTAATATACTAAAAATAAAAACAATTATGAAAGCAAGATAATGAAGCATAAATATCATACCCCCCTCACCAGCGTCTTCAATAAAAGGTATTAAAAAATACCCATACACAAACCAAATAGTTGCATAGGTAATAAAATGAATAAAATAACTATCTGCAAATATCAATATAGAAGAACTATAGACTGCCATAATGACAGGCATGCAAAAAAACAAAATCATAAAAGTCAGGTATAACTTTTCATAAATATTATTCACGAACTTTTTTAAATTACCGATAGGTTTAACGTCTTCATTCAACCTTTTATTAAGCAACTCACGTACCGACATATTGTGATTTTTTGCTTCAATTTCAATATCATACTCTTTGACCTTTTCGCGTTCTTTTCGTATGGAATACGCCCAAAAAAGTAAAGTAGAAAAAGTTATAATACTCATCAAAAATAATGCATAGTAGCCATACTCAGGCTTTAGTAATGATAACAACATTTAAATTCCTTTTTATATTATCCAGTATGCTTAACTGTCAGTTTTAACTATATAGCTTAAGCTGACTAATAATTTTAAGCACTTATCTTTTTCCCCAAACTAATAATTTAAGATATATTATCAACTGAGTACCCCCCCCTTTAAATGGATTTTATAAAAATGAAAAATATTATAACTTACACTAATAATTTAAAAGAACACAAGTGGGATGATTTTCACTTTGATTTAATAAAAATAAATACACTGCCAGAGTTTGAAAATTTAGATGGCTTTGATGCTATGGATATTTTTAGCGAATCTATTTTTAAAGAAATACAAAATATAACAGCAAAGAGTACGTTAAAGTTACTCATTATTACCCCAGATTCAACGTCAGAAAAAGCGTATGGTATTGCTTTTTTACAGGACAAAGAAATTTTAACCATGGAAATAGAAGCAACGCCTTTATTTAATCAGTGGCTTAGCTCAATTAATGACGATGCATCAATACCTAAAGTATATACGTTTACAAGTAATAGCAACTCAAGTCGGCCCCTTTTTAACTACGAAAAAGAGCTTACTCATAAAGGTATGGGGGAGTTTATTTGCAGCCAAGTTCCAAATAGCTTTATTGCTGAAAAGTTAAGTAAGGAAAAAGCGGACTTTTTAACGCCTTTTATACAGCTCAATGCATGTGATGACTTTGAATTGATTGAACAATATTTTAAAACGTTGGTAAAACAAAATAACCTCAACGTTATTGAACCCAAAAACAATGAGGCTATTTATGCTGAATTTGAAAACGAAGCCGGCTTTGCATTCCCAGCTATACTAAAATCGTTTTTAACACTACATAATGGTGTCGAAAATACAGCATTTATGAGCGTTCAACGCATTTTAAAAGAATGGCGCGACTGGCAGTCTATTTATAATGAATGGACTCAAGAAGAGTTATTCGACACCGATAATGAAAGTAATACAAAAACCGTACCCATGTACGTTACTCCTTATTGGATACCGTTTTTTAAATTGGGTGGCGGAAACTTTATAGCACTGGATTTTGCACCAAATACCAAAGGCACATCAGGCCAAGTAGTATCATTTGGCGCAGATGAACAAAGTGCCATTTACGAGGCTAAAACGTTAAGTGAGTTTCTAAAAGGCTTTATTACTGCCGATAGCTCAAACAATTAAAGTATCTACCTTATTGCACCTCCCCTTAAATAAACGCTCTAATGATTACTTTGAGAGCGTTTATTTAATTTATTAGACACTTAAATTACGTTCAAAATTTACAATATCAACGCCGGCTTTTACTTTATATAACTGCGCTAAGCGCCCGCCAGATTTAACTTTTTCATCTAGTGTTTCAAACATATCAGCAGCCTCAATACGTCTAATTATACTTTTACGCTGAACAGGTTTACCTATAATAGTTTCAATTACTGACTTCAATTGCCCTACGGTAAAATGCTCTGGCAAACAATAAACAGGCGCCATTGAATACAATGCTTTTTGCTTTAAACGATCTTTAGCTTGCTCAATAATATGTTTATGATCAAAAGCCACTGGTAAATCACTAACTTTTTCAACATCAATCCACTTTGCATCATCAACTGTTTCTATGTGGGTTGATACTTGCGCCTCTGCAATTAAAGCAAAATAAACTAAAGTGACACTAAATCCTCTAGGGTCGCGATTAATGCCTGAGTATGTTTGTAATTGCTCTAAATATTGAGGCGCCACACTGGTTTTTTCTTTAAGCTTTCTAAGCGCCGTCATACTCACGCTATCGTCAATGTCTATATCAACAAACCCACCAGGAAGTCCCCATCGACCAGCAAAAGGCTCGCTCGCACGCTTAACCATGAGCACTTTTAGAGCACCGTTTTTAACAGTAAACAGCACACTATCAACTGTAAATAATGGGTTTTTGTATTCAGTAATATCGTAATGATTAGTCATTGCATGCCCATGCAAAGTTAATGTCTTAATGACACAATAAATCAAACATATCTCAATTTCAACCTACAGTACAATTACAGACATACTATATGTTCAGTGATTTAGTTTAAAAAATAGCTTGATTACTATAGGTACATTTGATAATTTAATTGTGTCGCTAGGACACAAACATTAAAAGGACAAAAAATGAAAGTATTTAGCTATGACTCAACAGGAAGTAAATCGTTAGTTGATTATGATAATTTCACTTTTTCTGGTGGTGAAGAGCATGTCAGATTTAACGCCGCTAATTTTTCAGACTCTATAAAAATAGAGATTTTTGAACGACTAACCAATTCTTCAAAAATGGTTAGATTAATGATTGCTGTCGATGCGTTAAAAAGATTAACAAATGACAGCACGCCTATCGAACTTGTTATTCCCTACTTTCCTTATGCACGGCAAGACCGTGTATGCGTTGAAGGAGAAGCTTTAGGCGCTGCTGTTATGGCTAACTTTATTAATAGCTTAAATTTTTCAAAGGTTACTATTTGGGATGCCCATAGCGATGTATCCCCAGCTTTAATTAATAAAGTAATCAATGTTGAACAAATTTCATTACTTGAGCGCTCTGAAGAACTAAGCCAAAGACTCTTGCAAGGCGAATTAACACTCATCTCTCCAGATGCAGGAGCAAGTAAAAAAACTATTAAAATTTCAGAAAAGTTCAATGGCGTACCTGAGGTTATTCAAGCTCAAAAAGTGAGAAACTTAAAAACAGGCGAAATAATCAAAACCGAAATTATTGGTGATGTTAAAGGTAAAAGCGTGCTTATTGCCGATGATATTTGTGACGGCGGCAGAACCTTTATCGAACTGGCCAAGGTACTAAAAAGTAATGGCGCTGTTGAAGTTTCTCTTTTTATTACTCACGGTATTTTTTCAAAGGGGCTTGATGTTTTTGAGGGCCTGATAGAGCGTATTTATACAACAGATTCGTTTAAACCGGCTAATGAGTTTAAAAATAGTAATACCATTAGTTTACAAATAATTGAGATGTAAGGAAAACACCATGACTATTACAGCTGCAAGTATGCAAAAAGATGTTTATAAAGAATTCCATAGCCGCGCTTATCACCCTGACGTAAGTGAGGTATATGCAAACTTCACATCAAGAAGCGGAAAACTTAGCAACATAGAAAATAACGATAAAGTTGCGTTTGTTGGCCTTCAATACTTTATTAAAAGTTATCTTTTAGAAGAATGGAGTGAGTTTTTTAAAGCTGATAAAGCAACCGCAGTTGCTAATCACAAGCGTATTATGAGCTCAATGCTTGGCTATACAGTTGATGTAAAGTATTTAGAAGACTTACACGATTTAGGTTACTTGCCACTAAAAATTAAAGCATTACCGGAGGGAACGCTAGTCCCTTATTTAGTACCTCCTATGACGATAGTAAATACTAAAGCTGGCTTTCAATGGTTAACAAATATGATTGAAACAGTATTGAGCTGCGAAAACTGGCCAATACAAACCAGTACGACAACTTCTGTCGCATATTTAAAAGTATTTAAAGAATTTGCACAAAAAACAGGAATGCCTATGGAATTTGTGCCGTTTCAAGGCCATGACTTTAGCTTTAGAGGTATGTTTGGCAAACACGCTGCGGCAATGAGTGGCTTTGGGCATTTAGCATCAGGACTGGTAGGTACAGATACCATTCCCGCTGTTTTATTTGCAGAAAAATATTACGGAGCAAATGTAGATAACGAGCTCGTTGGCTGCTCTGTTGATGCAACTGAACACTCGGTTACCTGCTCATGGATTATGGAAGGTGAAATAGAGTTTTTTAAGTACTTAATGAAAGAGCAATCACCAAAAGGGATTTTAAGTGTTGTATCTGACACATGGGATTTTTGGACGTTAGTAACTGATTATCTACCTCAGTTAAAAAGCGAAATTATGGCGCGCGATGGCACCTTAGTTATACGTCCCGACTCGGGCGACCCTGTTAAAGTATTAACGGGTTACAAGGTTTCACCTATCTCTGATTACAGTGAGTTATTTGAAACACAAAAAGAAGCTGAAAAAGAGACTATTCAAAATGGCTTTGAGGCATATCGCTTTAACGGTCAATACTTTGGATTTGAAGATAACAACACTATTGAACTGATGGAATGTGAAGTTAAAGGACTTATAGAATGCCTATGGGATATATTTGGCGGCACAACAACATCAAAAGGTTATAAACTGCTTGATGATCATATTGGCGCTATTTACGGCGACGCTATAACACTAACCCGCCAACGCCAAATTTTACAACGCCTAATGGATAAAGGGTTTGCATCAAAAGTAGTGCTTGGTATTGGCTCTTACAGCTACCAATATGTAACACGTGATACGCATGGCTCTGCTGTAAAAGCAACGAGCGTAGTTAAAGCTGGTGAACGTTTGGCTATTTTTAAAGATCCAAAAACTGATTCAAAGAAAAAGTCAGCTAAAGGGCTTTTAAAAATCGACAGAGTAAACGGCGAACTCACTTTGTTTGATGACGTAACCGAGCAAGAAGAAGCGCAAGGTTTATTAGAGGTCGTTTTTGAAAACGGCAAAATAGTGAAAGAAACCACATTAAGCGAAATAAGAAGCTTAGTAGATCAACAAATTTAATTCTTATTAACGAGAATAAACCGCCGTAGTGATACAGCGGTTTTCAATTGTGGATTGTTGGTATTTAAAATTTAAATTTGTCAAAAATGATAATTATTACTAATTAACCTGAACTCTGGTTAAGAGATTTACTAACGCATTGAATTATGGTGATATTTAAATTTATTTTCTCTAGCCAGAGATTTTCTGTGATAACAAGGCGAATTTACGCGTCAATAGCGGGGCTATTGCGAGTAAATTCAA
>NZ_PNDU01000032.1:0-935 GCF_005886635.1 Pseudoalteromonas sp. S558
TACTTTTTTAGGTCAATAATTAATGTTTTACGACTACGTTACTTTTATTTCATCCAGTAAATCTGCAATCATCACTCTTAAACCTAAATTACACGCATGAAAATGACTGCATGATGCAGTTTTAACTTTTCTACTGAGTAATTTAAGGTTTATGCTAATAGCTTTTCACAATTACTTATATTAGCTCGCCGTTTTCTGCTTAAGTTTTCACAATAACTTGCTTGTGAGGTCGGCCTGCCTACTGCGCCGTGAAATACGCGTGTAAATTGTGTGGTGAGTTTTAACCAGTTTTCAGAGGAAATATTGACTCTTTCGAGTAAGGGTAAGTGTGTACTTTCAATATACCCTCGTTTGTCCTCTCGTATACAACGCCCTGTTAACTCAACAAGTTCAAGGTACGATTTAAGCTCAAACGGTAGCCCTTTTGGCATGATTTGACGTGGCATGCCTGCAAAGCGGAGTAATTGTTTTGGTTGCTTGCCTTCTTTTGCGCATATTAACCGTACTTGAGCACTGGTATGGTCTGATTCTTCTGGTGTCTTTGCCATTTTGGCTCTGATGGGGTTTAAATCTACATACGCCATGCAGGCCGCCAATGCAGCTTCATCCAATAATGCTTGTGATGTAAAACGTCCCTCCCAAAACCTGCCAGTGCAGTTATCTTCTTTATTTGCCCTGCGCGCAATGCCTTCATTTAACAACCGCATAAACCAACTAATACTTGATAAGCGCTCTCGATATTCCATTACTGTTTGATTAAAAAAGATAAGCTCAACTTTACTTAGCCTTTCACCCTGTATGTACTTTTGCGTTAACAATGTGCCTTTGCACAGCTTGTGCCAGCGAATAACAATCGCTTTATCATTCAGCCTATTCGCTTTTTTATCATCAACATACAGGACTAAATGGGTGTGGTTACTCATAACAGCATAAGC
>NZ_PNDU01000320.1:0-3257 GCF_005886635.1 Pseudoalteromonas sp. S558
CGCGTCAATAGCGGCCTATTGCCAGTAAATTCAACGCAGTTAGCGCTGAAAATAGCTGCTCGAGATGGATTTATTATCCAGAGTTCAGGTTAAGTAACTAAAAGCCGAGTTAAACTCGGCTTTTAGTTACACTACTTTACTAACTTAAAAATTAACTCTTATACCCGCAACATATCGACGTCCATTTGAATAAATCGACATAATTCGCTCTTCGTTAGTATTGTATTCAACAATCTCTTCGTCAGTTAAATTAACCGCTTCTAAGGTTAAAGTAACGTACTGGTTGACGTTATAAGATGCGCTAGCGTCCCACTGACCAAAACTGTCATTAAATAGCTCATCACCATTAAAGTGCAGACCTTTATACCAATCACTGCGGAAGTTATACATAATACGTGCTTGATAATCGTCGTTTTCATAAAACGCCATAAGGTTAAGCATATTTTTTGAGGTGCCTTCAACTAAACCAGTGCCTGCTTTGCTAATATCGCGTTCTTCATCCGCACTCGCATCTGTGTAGGTATAGTTTGCCGAAACCCCAAAACCACCAAAGTCATGTTGTAAGCCAAGTTCAATACCTTGGATTGAACCACCGAGACCATTACCAGGCTGAGCAAAATCAACAGGAACAAATACATCGTTTTCTTGATCGTAGCGGTCTTCAGTCACGGTTACCGTTGAACGCAAAGAGCTTAAATCTTTAGCAAAATAAGCCACTGACAACATTGAAGCATCGTCGTAGTACCATTCCCACGAAAGATCGAATTGGTTTGCAATCGTTGGAGCAAGATTTGGATTACCTCTGCTCCCCGTTCCTCGGCCGCCCGTTAACGATCCAAATGTTTCTGACGATGAAATATCGGCCCAATTTTGACGAGCCATTACGCGCGCAGCGCCGACACGAAACACTTGCTCATCCGTTAAATCAAAGGCGATATTAAAGCTAGGTAAAAACTCTGAATAATCGTTATCTTGGCTCACCCAGTTCAATACTTTAGGTGTTAACCAATCACCATTAATTGTATTTAAACCCCATGAATCACCTGAGAACTCGTACCCATACGATGTTTGATCTGTGCTCACATGGCGCAAACCCACATTACCTCTGTAACCGTCACCCGAAAAATCACCTTGCACATACAGCGCTAAAATATCTTCTTTTACTTCCCAAATTTCGGCTAAATTATCATGAATTGCATACGCAGCTGACACACCATTTAAGCCATTAAAAGCAATATCTTCCATTAATCCGCGATTATGTGAAACCTGTTGAGTAATATTACCCGTTACACCCGCATCGATTGAAATTGCACCGTTAGCGTCTAAACCACACGCAGCAAGTGTTGGACAGCTATCAAAAATATGATCTAAATAATGATCTGAATCAGGGCCACCGTCCGCAAAAGGAGCATGCCAGCTATAAGCATGACGACCTTGAGTACGCTCTGCTTGGCGATATTTTACGCCTGTTTTAATTGCTGTGAATGGGCCAAACTCAACATCAAATGTTAAATCGGCTTGTGCAAATGTTTCTTCATCCGTCGTCGGTTTAGCACCACCCCAAATCCAACCCGCCGCAAAGTTATTTCCATCAGCTGGATTAACGCCCACATTAACATTCGGTGTACCCGTTAAGTCATATTCATAGCCTGCGCCTACAGCGACATATTCCCATGACGTTTCTCGATACGTGCCGCCCTTAGCTTCTGTTCTACCTAATTCAACATTTAGGCTGTACCCATCACCTTGATAATCTACGTCTAAATGCAGCTGATCTGTTTGCGTACTTGAAACACGGTTAATAAAGTTATAGGCATAATTACCACCTGCACTTGATGCTAAAATAGCCCCGTTTTCAATTTTTGTTGCGTTAGCAATAATCTCTGCACGGTCACCAAAAGCGAAGTTAATTAAATTTGAATTTTGATTATCAACATCCATTTTTGAATCAAGGTAGTTAAGTGTCATTAACAAGCTATCGGTAGGTGCATATTGCAACGTCGCAAAAATAGTTTCACGCTCGCGGCTTTGTACAAATTTAGGTGCACCAATGTTGCGAGGGACGCTGTACTTATCATCGGCACTTTCAACCCAACCCAGAACTTCAAAACCTTGACGCTCTAAATTACGTTCTTGTTTTACCGCCGAGACCATAACACCAAAACTCTCATCCTCATTTTTCCATGAGTACATACCCGCCAGTTGAGGGTCTGTTTCTTCAGAGGTTTCTGAGTATTGCCCTTCAAGCGATAAACTTACAGAATTAGCATCCATTTCCAATGGGCGACGCGTTCGCAGTACGATCGTTCCACCAATTGAGCCTTCATCAATACTTGCCACCGGTGATTTATTCACCTCTAAGCTTTTAACAATAACCGAAGGCAACATGGTGTAGTTAAAGCTGCGGTTGGCTTCATCGAGAATAAACCAATCTGCGGTGCCTACCGTTTGTCCATTTAATAAAGTACGGTTGTATTTAGGTCCAGCGCCACGAATACTTACTTTTTCGCCTTCACCAAACTCACGGCTTACGGCAACGCCTGTAATACGTGAAAGCGTTTCAGCTACATTTTTATCAGGAAACTTGCCAATATCTTCAGAAGTGATGACGTCAGAAACATTAGACGAAAAACGCTTAGCATTAATGTTCTCTTTAAGGGAACTGCGGATCCCTTTAACCTCAATAACCTCTATATCACTTTCAGCTACCGAAGAAACTTGCTCTGCTGCCATTGCTGAAGTGCCACTTGTGAGGATTAAGGCTATCGAGCTTGCTAGCATCCCCTTTTTAAAGATTGATTTTGACATTGCTTTTCCCTTTACCGTAATTATTAAAATAGTTATAAAGCTAATTAACCAGTGTGTGGCTGGTTAACTTGTTAATGACAACGCTGTCTTTTAGGTGACAACGCTGTCATGGGTGGTAGAACTTTACCCCCTTTTTATTTTTTTTGCTACACCAACGAACAAAAAAAACACAACTCGTTTACATAAAAAACAAAATGGAAAAGCTAATCCTCTGTATTAGAATAACTTTTATCCTTTTTTAACTTATGTATATTTCAGAAATAAACGAGTGTATAGATTGAAATCGATACTTACTCAGACCACGAGCAATTTATTCTCAACGCGAAATGCATAACCTAATGAGGTCAATTCGTTGTTGTTGACATTTATTGCTGACCCCTAATTAATACCAATTTTATTAAAAACATGATCATTGTAGCGTATTAAAGAACTCACTAACGACGTTAAAA